>CANISA010000020.1 GCA_947470005.1 Legionellaceae bacterium
AGGATGGCAATTTGCCACTTTTTTTCCAACGACAAAATGCCAATGGCGCACCGGTGGTGATGTTGGTCGGGCAGGCGGTGATTGTGACGTGCCTTGCCGCGCTTTTTTTATTCATGCCTAGCGTGAATGGTTCGTATTGGCTTTTGACGGCATTGGCGGCTCAATTATATATGCTCATGTATTTATTGATGTTTTTAGCCGCGATTGTCTTGCGTATCCATGCGCCACATCACCCACGTCCTTTTCGTATCCCCGGAGGGATGTTTGGGATGTTGGTGGTTGCAGGCCTTGGTCTGTTTGGTGTACTCATGACGTTGACGGTGAGCTTTATGCCCCCAGAAGGGATTGATGTGGGGGGTGTTGCTCGCTACGAGACGACGTTAATCCTTGGCTTGCTGAGCATGTGTTTGCCTCCCTTCGTGAGTACGTGGCTACAGGCCAGACGGACTCGACGGCTGTTTATGGCTCCGGGAGTTTAGCCTCCTATCGCACACTCGAGTGCAGTAAGCCCTACGTCGTGATTGGTTTTCTGTTGCTTTTTGAATGGAAAAAAGATCTCACGGTTGCTGCTCATTGGCGCGTTGGCTTGAGACAGGTGGTGCTTTTTGGATCCATGCTCCCGCGTGATAATGACATCGTCTTGATTGGTTTCGAGCAGCGCTTGAGAAAGGCTTGGGGCGAGTTTGTCCGCTAGTTGGATGCGATCGGCGCGTGTGAGTTCAAATTCGCCGGGCGTGTTGAAGCCATGTTTATCAATGATGCTGGGAATAATGATGAATGGTGTTGCGAGAGGCGTGTTTGTCAGGTGCAAAATAAGAACAGGCCAAAGCATGCTGTGTACGGTTAATTCTTCGAAGTCATCGCTTTCATTGCTTAACCCGACGACGTCGCCTGCGGCGTTAAAGAAAATATGACCGGCCGCGATGACAGGGCCATGGCTCATGTCTCGATGTCCTGGGGTTGACGCGCTCGGCGTGCCTTCTCGGGCAATGAGTAGTTTTTTCTCGTTGGTTACGACGTATTGGGCGATGCGTTTATCGTCATCACTGCTGGCTTGAAGTGCGGTGCGAAAGGCAGGTAACTGCTTGATGGGGTAAAGAAGGTGCTTGAATGCGTCGCGGGAGACGGGTGTTTTGTTGCAGATGTATTGGGCATCAAGGGCTAACGACGTCGTGGAATTGTCAATTAACTCAGTCTTGGTCAAAGAGGACATCATCCTACCTATGAACGGTCAAGTTGGTCAACTTTAGCAAAAATAAAATGAATTAGCTATATTTGGCGCCATCACAAAAAAAAGGTAACACCCCACGTCATCCCTCACTTCGTTCGGGATGACGTGGGGTGTTACAAAAAAAAGAGCGCCTGGGATTTTGGTCAGTTGGGCTTTTGGGGTCCAACTGACCGTTTGACTACATACTAAAAGTAGAGCCTAGATCATTTTTTTCAGTACTGATGGCGTTTGCTTCATGCGTCAGAAAAACCCCGATTGCACATAGCCCCACTACAGCAAACGCACAAGCAACCGCCGTCGTAGCTGCCATTCCCACTAAAGCGCTTGCTACAAATGGGTTTGCAACCAAGCCAAAAACGGCCGCACCAACCATCGCGGAGCCAATAACAAAGCCTACGTGGAGTGCAACATCAAGCGTCCACAACAACGCGGCCGCAACCAAATTGTTCGAGGCAGTCGCTAACCGACTGCCTGCATTAATCACGAAGCCAAGCAAGGCGTAGGGAACGGCGAGAATGAGCGCGCCAACCGAGCAAACAGCAAGCGTGGTTCCAAGGCTTGCTGATCCCACGACACCGACTACAGGTGCCGCAAAGAACCCAACACCACCAAATAACGTGCTGCTAGCTACACTTGAAAGAACGCCAGGAAAGCTTCTCGTCGTTGTTTCATTTTGATTGTTGTTTGTTTCTTCTTTCGTTCTCATCGGCCAACTCCTGTGGATTTAAATTAAACGCTTGATTGTGTATTTTATCGCCAATTGATTAAAAAGTAAAGCATATTGTGGCGCTGGGTTTCTGAAGCGACAAACCATGGAGTCTTTGCTTATCAAGCGAAATTAGGAATCACTTATACGGCATCGAATACGGTGGATACTTTTGCTGAAGGTGTTTACCTTGGTAGTACCGCGTATGCCGGTTCAGGAGGATTTGCACCAGGTGTATGTGACATGGGTGTGTCCAACGATTTTGGGGCAAAAATAGGTATTCGTTACCACCTCGCTTAGTTTCTAATGTCTCGCCTACGAGCTAGCGAAACGACGACTGAGGGCGATGTTAGCAATCAACTGGTAGTGGGTTTAATTGGTCACATCAATTTCTCTGAAGCCCAGTACAGTCCTGGATTTCGGCGTATCACTCTCGAATAATCTAAACTCATATTCTTTGAGGTGATAAAATGGCTGGACGTCAACAACCTCGGGTTATCCCGACTCAATTAAGTATCTGAGACTCACTACACATTCGGTGTTGTTCGTGTTAATATTGCTCAATTCTGGCTCTTCATGCCTTGACGATTTTTGAGTCTACTCGTTTTGTCATACTTTTACGGTGGATCCAGTTAGAAACCCACTACCAGTTCAGCGTATTGGCATTATGAGTGGTCTGAAAGAGAACTCATGGAGCCGTTAGATAGGCTTGTTTGCGCTTAATTTATCCCGCTCGAAAGAGCATGGTAATATCAATGGAATCAAAAACATACTGTTGATTGCAAAAATCACAATTCACGGCCACCTCGCCTTTTTCTTTTAATAATTGCTGCACATCCTCTTTTCCCAGCACCGTGAGGACCTGCTTCATTTTGTCTAGGTTACATCGACAACGAAAAGAGACGTGGCGCGCAGGATATAATCGTAATTCAGTTTCATGATACAAGCGGTGTAAGATGGTTTGATTCTCGAGGGTTAATAATTCATCATCTTTAATGGTCTCTCCGAGTTGCACGGCATATTCCCAAAATTGCTCACGTTGCAATGTATCCTGGCCGGGCATTAGTTGCAGCAACATGCCAGCGGCTTGGTTGTCATGGGCCGCAAGCCATACTCGGGTGGCTATCTGTTCGGACTGAGCAAAATAATGCATTAAATTATCGGCCATCGAGGCGGAGCGTATGGGAACCACACTTTGATATGTTTGTGTTTGGTTGTATTGGTTGATGATCAGTGCCATTTTGCCTTCTAAAAAGGCACTTCTGTAATCGATATCTTCACCGTCGGCTTGATGTTTGACAAACCCTCTTAGGTGCAATTCGTGATCACATTGAACCAGCAGTAGGGGCAGTCGTTTATCGCCATGGAACTGTAAACTGATCTCCCCTTCAAATTGAAGGCTGCCTGCCAACAAGGCCGCTGACACCAACGCCTCTCCCAACAGGTGTTTTATCATGGGGGGATAGGGATGCTGATTTAAAATCGTTTCATAGGTATTTTCTAAACGAATAATCTCACCGCGAATGCTCGCATGCTCAAAAAGGAAGCGTTGCAGGGTGTCGGTTTCTTTCATGGCGGGGTACTCAGGTTCACTTGCGCGCAGTATAACATAAACAAAGAGGGCTTATTGTCTGCAAAAAGCAGGGCTTTTTTCAGCCGCCTAGCAAATTGACGAGGATCACGTGACAGCAAGGGCCAAGTTGGTTAAACTTGACCTCAACCAGGTCGTGGAATTCATGCTTAACATGAATGGACCATGCCATTAAACTGCCCGTGTTGACTAATTGATTGTCTTATTTCATGATTTTGAAAAACCTACCTAATGCACTTACTTTAGTTCGGCTTGTTCTTATTGCGCCGTTTTTGTTCTATTTGCATTTAAAAAACTATGAAAATGCGTTTTATATTTTTGTGCTGGCTGGTTTCACCGACGGCTTGGACGGCTGGCTGGCGCGGCATTTTCATTGGCAAAGTGCGTTTGGTTTGTTCGTTGATCCGATTGCGGATAAGCTATTTATTGCCCTGAGTTTTATTTCATTGGCGCTGATGGGCCAATTACCTTGGTGGTTGGTTGGACTGGTTTTCTTTCGTGATATTAGCATTATCATTGGTGTGTTGACGTGGTATCGGGTGGCTCACTTGCGTGTTCAGTTTAAACCCACGCGCTTAAGTCAAATCAACGCAGTGTTGCAAGGATTTCTCGTGACGTTGTGTTTATTCCAGCTCGCCTTCTTTCCTGTTTATCCGCTGTTGAAGGGACTGCTTATCGGCGTGACGACCCTGACCACCACGGCTAGCCATATTGATTATGGATGGGTCTGGAGCAAAAAAGTGTTGGCAAGCTGTCGTTCGACCCCCCAATGAACCATCAGCTTGCGTTGGCCATTCAATTAAACGATGAAGCAACGTTTGCCGATTTTTGTTGGGGCGATAATGCCTTGCTTCAAGAACACCTTCAACGAACCCTCGCCGGTGACGGAGAGCAGCTGATCTACCTCTGGGGAGTGCCTGGTTGTGGCAAATCACACCTTTTGCAGGCGTGTTGTCAACACGTTGGGCTCGACCAACCGGCTATCTATCTCCCATTAAAAACACTCAAAGAATGGGGGCCAGGCATTGTCGATGGTCTCGATGGACAGGCGTTGCTTTGTGTGGATGAGGTGGATGCGATTGCCGCCGATCCGCTCTGGGAGGAGGCCTTGTTTCATTTGTATAATCGGATTCGTGATCAGGGACGCACCACGCTCATTCTTGCCGGGTTGAGCCCCCCTCGTCATGCTCCGATCGCATTACCTGACCTGCGTTCGCGCCTGGGTGGCGGGTTGGTTATCCAGCTGCATGAGTTAAGCGATGATTCAAAAATAGACACGCTGTGCCTGCAGGCAAACAAGCGAGGTCTGGATCTCCCCCTCAGTGTTGCTCAGTTTTTGGTTAATCGTTGCGCGCGTAACATGCACGACCTGCATGCGTTGTTGGACCGTCTGGATCAAGCATCGTTGGTTGCCCAGCGTAAACTTACGATTCCCTTTATCAAAACAATTTTGGATATTTGAAGGCGTCTTCATTAGGCACGCATCATGCGGCTTAATTTGGGGGCCATTAACCATAGGATCAATGCGGTCGCCAGCGAGCAGGCGCCAATCCACCCAAAAACCTGCGTGAAGACCCATAAAGAAGAAAGCCCCGATGGCGTTGAGGTCGAAAGTCCAGCAAACGAGGCCACGTATGCGCCACTAAACCCTGCAACCGATGATGTCAAAAACCACATTCCCATCACAAAGCCTCGAATGCGTTCGGGCACGAGTTCAGCAACCATGGCGACGCCAAGTGCTGAAACAAGCAGTTCGCCCAAGCTTTGAAAGCAATAACTGGCCACAACCCAGCCCGGAGAAACCATGGCATTGGCGTCATGTGCATAACGCGTCAAGAATAAGAGGGAAAAGCTAATCCCGCAGCACAGCATGCCTAATGCAAATTTGTAGGGGATTGGGAACGCACGGTTCTGTCGATTCAATCGTGAGTACCCCATGACTAAGCAGGGACCCATGAGGACAATCCAGAGGGGATTGAGTGCCTGAAAACTTTGCGGATCGATGGTTATCCCACAGAACGAAGAACGGACATGATGCACGGCAAACAGGGTGAGGGACGTTGGCATTTGCTGGTAGAGTGTGAAAAAAACAATGGCCTCAACCATTAAAATAAGTGCGACCAGCATGCGTTTGCGCGTGTTGCTTGTTTCGCGGGACATGTAAAAAAAATAGATGGATACACAGGTGATAACAACCCAACACAGCACCTGTTTCGTGAACATAACTTGTTGTAAAAGCAAGGTAGCGAGGGTGGTGGCGCTTAAAAGGCCTAACAGGACGAGAGCCCAGCCCCAAGGCGTGATGAGGTTATCGTCGGCTGGGGTGTATATTGATGCGATGAGCTGGCGTTGAAACCAGTAATTCGCTAACCCAAGCATGATGCCAATGAAACTTGCGAAGTATGCATAGGGATAGCCGAAATGGCTGGATAACGTAGGGCCAACCACAAGGGCTGCAATGGCGCCCAGATTGATTGCCATGTAATAGAGTGTAAACCCGCTGTGCAACCGTGGATCGTTGATCTCATAGCCCCTGGATAATAAATTAGATGGATTGGCTTTAAATAGGCCATTTCCAACCGCAATCAAGGCTAAGGCAAAAAAAACGTGTGCCGGTTGAACCAACGCAAGCGCCAAGTAACCGGTAGCAAGGACCACCAAGCCGAGGACAATGGTGCGCTTGGTGCCGAGGACTCGATCGCCCAAAAATCCCCCCAGTGCGACCATGCCGTATACTAGTGCCGAAAATGCACCAAAGGTATAGTAAGCGGCAATATCCGTCATGCCTAAAAATCGAATAAAATAAAGGGTTAAAATTCCTTGTGCGGTGTAAAAACCAAATCGTTCCCAGATTTCTAGCATAAAAATCATCTGAAACGCGCGAGGTTGTTCACGAAGGAGGGTTAGCATGGTTCCATCATACTCACGAGAAATGGCTCGATAGGCTACCATTAAAATTACGCCTGCGTCACGTTTTTAGATTACACTGCGTATCAATAATCCAGGGGGCGCTCTTATGAATAATAAAACTAAATTAGCTGCTGATTCGTTGGGGATAGGGGAATCCATTACGATGGGTGTGGCGGGAGCGGCGCCCGCATTTAGTATTTCTGTCGTGACTGCCACACTGCTGGCTTCCGTTAACACGTTGGCGCCAGCAAGTATTTTATATTGTGGGTTGATTATGTTTGGCATTACCTTGGCGTTTATTCATTTAAATAAAGTCATGGTTAATGCGGGCGCTTCATATGCGTGGGTGAGTCAAATTTTTGGCCGAAACCTTGGATTTTTTGTGGGGTGGGCTATTTTGGTTTCTTCTGCGGTATTTATGGTTTCTGGTTCGATTCCAGCGGCTACAGCAACGTTGCTTCTGGTCGCTCCCCACAAGGTAGGTAATTTAAATTGGGTAACGTCTGTCGCTGGCCTGTGGTTAACGGTGATTTCTGCGATTGTATTTAAAGGGGTGAAATCGGCCAGTTATGCACAAGTGCTAATGACCGTTATTGAAATATTTATTTTACTTGCCATTATTGTGGCGGGTTTTGTTCAATATGCCGCACTTCCTGCGCATGCTTTTTCTTTTTCATGGTTTTCTTTGGGTGGTTTTACGCCGAGTTCATTTGCAACAGGAGCATTGACCGCTATTTTTCTTTATTGGGGTTGGGATGTCACGCTGAACTTAAATGAAGAAACGAAGAACGCGAGGCATGCGCCTGGGCAGGGGGCTTTTTGGTCCGTGCTGGTTATTATCTTGCTGTTTGTTAGCTTTATTGTCATGGCTCTTCTTGTGTTGAGTGACAGAGAGATTCAACAGGCAGGAACCAACGTTATCTTTGCCATTGCAGATAAATTATTTCCACGACCATGGGGTTATTTGGCTGTTCTTGCTATTATTGTAAGTACGGTCGGGACGTTAGAGACGACTATTTTACAATTCACGCGCACGCTGTTTGCTAAGGGGCGAGACGGGGTATTGCATTCGCGTTATGCCATATTACATCGTTCGCGGAACACGCCTTGGGTCGCAATCTTGTTTATCTGGTTGTTTGGTCTGTTGTTTTTATTTTTATCGTCCTATTTTTCGACCGTCAATCTGATGATTCAAGACTCGGTAAAAGCCATTGGTTTTCAAGTTGCTTTTTATTATAGCCTGACAGGCTTTGCGAGCGCGTGGTACTACCACGCTCGCTGGGAAAGTCTATCTGACTTGATCGGGTGTGTTCTTTGGCCGATGATGAGCGCTTTGTTTTTAGTTTTTATTGCCTTATTTAGTATTCAAACGTTTGATTTAGTGACAAACCTGGTTGGACTAGGTGGACTTTTGCTGGGTTTTGTACCCTTTTTATTGAACGCCAAAACTGGGCGCAACCGACGTCGCGCTCAAACCATAGAAAAAAACTGACGTGATCGATCAAATATGGCTATCAATAAAAGCAATCAGTTGCGATTTAGAGAGCAAGCCCATCTTGATTGCTTCCACTTGACCGTTTTTAAATAAAATCAAGGTGGGGATACTCATCACGCCATATTTTGAGGGGGTTTGGGGGTTTTCATCGATGTTCATTTTGGCAAAAATAACTTTTTCACCATGGTTCGCGGCCGCCTCTTCGAAAATCGGGCCAAGCGCACGACACGGGCCGCACCATTCTGCCCAAAAATCAACGAGGACGGGTTTGCCCGCGTTTAATACGTCTTGCTCAAAATGCTCATCGGTGACTGCTATTACGTGCTGATTCATGCGAATAAACCTCGGTTGATTGTGAAAAGCTGTGTTTATTATAGATCACCCGCTATCGCTTGCAAAACACTTAGCGCAGCAATTGATGCTGTTTCTGTGCGCAAAATGCGCGGACCAATTGCGATTTGTTTAAATTGCGCGACCAATGCCTGTTCAACTTCGCTCGCGTGAAACCCTCCTTCCGGTCCCACGAGGAGGGCTATCTCCGCGGAGGGGTGGATGTTGTCTCGCCAGGAGGCGGTCGTCTGGGGATCGAGTATCCATTTGCACTGGATGACGCTGCATCGGTCAAGATAAACGCTGAGCGAGCAGGGTTCGTGAATCAGTGGCACGGTGTTCCGTCCAGATTGCTCACAGGCACTGATGGCGATGGCCTCCCACTGGGCGTGTTTTTTGAGGAGACGAGTGGCATCATGCTTCACGGCACCGTGTTGGGTGAGTAACGGTGAAATACTGGCCACACCCAATTCAATGGCTTTTTGAATGATCCATTCCATTCGGTCGCCTTTGGCTATTCCTTGTCCTAAATGCAAGGCGCAAGGTGATTCACGATTGACCGTTGTAACCGAGTCGATGTGAACCACAACACGTTTTTTGAGGACTACGGATATGGTTGCGGTAAACGCTCGATTGTCTCCACAAAAAAGGGTGAGGAGGTGTCCTGGTTGCATGCGGAGGACAACACCTACGTGTTGGCTCGCTGACGGGGATAATTCAAGGAGCTCCCCTGGTGCATAAGGACCAGGTTGATAAATACGAACCATTCTCATGGTTAAAAGACTCCAAAGCGATCGATAATTAGGGTATTCTATCGAATCAACTGATTGAACACGAGCGCGTCTATGAAAACCACACGCATTGAAACGGACAGCATGGGCAAGGTCGAGGTCCAGGCCAATAAATATTGGGGTGCCCAAACCGAGCGGTCGTTGCATCACTTTAATATTGGAAGCGATCTGATTCCGCTTGAAGTCATCCATGCGCTAGGCTTGTTAAAAAAAGCGGCGGCAATCACGAACGGCGAGCTAGGGCAGTTATCTCAGGATAAAGTTGCATTGATTTGTCAGGCTGCTGAGGAGGTCTACTCAGGGGCATTGGATGCTCATTTTCCCTTGCATGTGTGGCAAACGGGCAGTGGAACGCAATCGAACATGAATGCCAATGAGGTCATTTCGAATCGTGCCATTGAGCTCGCTGGTGGGCAAATGGGGAGCAAGTCACCGATTCATCCAAACGATGATGTGAATCACTCTCAATCGTCGAACGACACATTCCCAACGGCCATGCACCTGGCAGCAGCTTGCGCATTTAATCAAAAATTATTGCCTGCCGTCCGTGAATTGCGTGATGGATTAGCACGTAAAATGAAGCAGTTCGAAGGGATTATCAAAATCGGTCGTACGCACCTGCAAGATGCGGTGCCCATAAGCTTGAGTCAAGAGTTTTCAGGGTATGTCGCGCAACTGGATGCGTGTCTTCGGCGCATTGAGGGCGTGTTGCCGGAGCTTTATGCATTGGCCTTGGGGGGAACGGCGGTTGGCACGGGGCTAAACACGCACCCACGCTTTGCGGAACGTGCGGCCGCACACTTAGCCACGTTAACGCAATTACCGTTTGTGTCTGCTCCGAATAAATTTGAAGCACTTGCGTCGCATGAGCCGTTGGTGATGGCGCATAGCGTGTTAAAAACGCTGGCGTGTGCGTTGATGAAAATAGCAAATGACGTGCGCTGGTTGGGATCGGGCCCACGGTGCGGCATTGGCGAACTTATCTTGCCTGAAAATGAGCCGGGCTCATCCATTATGCCAGGGAAAGTGAATCCCACCCAAGCGGAAGCAATGACGATGGTGTGTGCGCAGGTGTTTGGAAACGACACCACGGTGGCAATAGCTGGAAGCCAAGGTAATTTTGAGTTAAATGTGTTTAAACCGGTGATCATTTTCAATGTGTTGCATTCGTTGAATTTGTTGGCAGATACCTGTCACTCGTTTCAAGTCTTTTGTGTGGACGGCCTGGAAGCTAACCGTCCGGTGATTGATTATTATTTGCATCATTCGTTGATGCTCGTCACGGCACTGAATCAACACATCGGCTATGACAAAGCCGCAGCCATCGCAAAAAAGGCGCACAAAGACAATCTTTCATTGAAAGACGCGGCCGTCAAACTAGGCTTTTTAACGGCCGAGCAATTTGACGCGTACGTGAAGCCAGAAGAGATGCTGGCACCTAAAGCTCCTCCGGCCTGAAATATCCCTTCACATTAAATGACGCGGGCCCCATTGATTTGTTCGTTAATGGGGCCAGTACATGCGTGTCGCATTGATAAAGATTGAAAAAAGCGACCATGTTCAGCAGGTGTTGACCACCCAATACCAAATTCAGCAAATACGGCTAGTTCAGTGATCTGATCAATAGATTCTTGGAGCAGCGAATGGATCATATCTTGTGTTATGGTTTGTGCAGCCTGGCATTTTTGATCTACTTGAATAAGAATGTCTGGTGTAATGTATTCGTAAGCGAGCACGTTGGCGGGAATCAAGGCTAATACATTGAGCATGGTCGGTGAGATGGGCTTCTGTTGCAAGCGAAACAGACGCAATTTGTCACTGATGGGATGGGTGATGAGTGAGTAGTTGATTGTTGATACGTTGCATTGTGCTTCTATATACAGCAAGGTTTTTATTGCAGCAACGGTTAGGGGTCTGCTCGATGCATAGCCAGATGTATATTGGTCGAAGTCACGGATAACCACTGTATTGTAATAATTTTCACTGGCAATGGAGTTGCGACGCAGCGCTAGGTCAACATCCACGCAGAACACCTGGCCTTGATGGGTCAAGAAATTATTCTGTCCACACGCATCGACGATGATCTCACCGGTAAGTTGAAATATTTGCACCACTTTTTTCGCGATTTCTAAGTCGGTTGCTTGTTGTTCGCCAACGTATGGTGCAATCCAGCGATTGTCTATTTGCCAGGCTGGGTGGAGAGGATTCACCGTGTTCCATTTTCTAACCGCACGCTCACTGTCGCACATGGCCGCATCAATGAGGTCATTGTCCTCCTCGTCTATTTCGAGGGGATCTTTTCGTACCCAATAACCCGTTTGACCTTCAATGGTATGCTGTTCTGCCGAGCGATAAACCGAATTATAGGAACCGTGATTAATATGAATCCAGGGTATTTGATCGATTATTTGCTTAAACTCGGCAAGCTTCATGTGATTGTTTCCAAGGCATAAAATTCTTAAATTTTACACCTGTGTTCTGGGGCAGTCCAGGAACATCGAATGACGTGATTATTTCAATGCC
>CANISA010000021.1 GCA_947470005.1 Legionellaceae bacterium
AAACATCGTAATGCGTTGGTGCATAATAATCCGTACCGAGTGCGGTCAGTGTCACGGTGAATATGGTAGGAAAAGCATATGATTTTCCTAATGCAAAAAAAGCGAAAAATACAACTATCGGAATGATGATAATCATCACACGATAATTCATGACCCCCAGCATCCAGATAAAATAGGATAAGAGCAAACCCAATAACATCCCACTAAAGCGCTGCAGTGTGCGATGAATACTTGCTCCTGCATCGAATCCAGCGTAAATCATCATCACTGCAAATCCAATCCAACCCGCATGAGAATAAAGTAAGATGCGCTGAATGGCTAATGTTGCAGCAAATACAATGCAAATTTGCAATGCACGTATTGAGCGATAATCTATTGTCTTGAGCACAAATAATTCCAAGAATGTATTAAGCTAGAAAGCGTCGCATTGCCCGTAGCAATGAACGTGCAGGGCTCCTCCCTCTCAATTGAGCCGAGCAATACACGAATCGCCAGAATAAGCGGTTGTAACTCAGCTGGCTCGATGAGGCCTTCCTGCACACCCGCAACACAACTCATTAAATGCAGCCGATTGATCAATAAATTAATTTTCAATATGGTATACGTGGGTAATTGACGAGGTAACATCTGTGAAAAGTGAACCAAATGGACCGTATGCCCTTGCACCGTATCCAGTTTAAGGGCTTGATTTTCATGAAGAAGAATCAAGTTATCCAAACATTCTTGCACTAAAAGACGGAGCGCTCGCAGCCATAAGCGATAATAGTAGCTCAGTGGAAACAAGATGAGAGCCGCCAAAACGCAGATTAACGCAACCAATGTTGTCACCGCATTATTAAAAACAGCATAAAAATCAGTGTTAGCATCTGCATACAAGAGTGAATACGCCGACAGACTTAAGACAATAGGAACCAAAATAAGCATGGATCTATTCTTATGAAGAACAATTAAATAGAGCGTCATGGTGCCCGAAAAACTAAATAACAAGAAAAACAATGGATAAGGTTTCAATAGATTAAACAAAAAGATCATGGCACATGAACCAAGCGTGGCGTAGATGAATAACGTGTATTTTTCTTTAATATGCAGGCCGATCACTTCGGCATTCATCGCTGTTATGGGGACATAAAAAAAATAAAAATATGGATTAGGTATGTATACAATCAGATTGACAACAAAAAGAACCAACAAAACAAAAACAACTTTAACCCCGTTGAGTCGATGAATCCCATATTTATCATACGCCTCAATGGTGTGTGTTAGCTTTGAGATAAACATAAGCACTGGTGCCAGGTTGTAAGGGATAATTTGGATCAGGATCAAGGATTTGAATTTGCAACGGCAAGCGTTGTGGAATCAACAGCCATTGATTTTCATTGGTGACGTGCTGTTGCTGCGTGCGTTGAACCGTATTTTGCCTATTCGCGGCCCAAATTGTATTCACAATACGACCATGAAATAATTTACGAAAATAATACATCCGAAGAATAATATAGACTTCATCACCGGGACGAATGCGACGCAAATCAGTCTCATCAAAATTAGCCTGAATCCACCAATGAGAGGTATCAACAAAGGAAAATAATGGCTTATGAATTTTAACAGGTGTCCCGGTGGATATGTACATATTGTCAACCACTCCGTTCGATGGAGCCCTGACAATGGTTAAATTTAAATTGACCCGTGCGTTGTCCATGGCTGCCTTTAACGCATTAACCTGCTTTTTCTGTTCAACAATTTGTTGATCTTCAATTGCAATTTGCTTTTTC
Source organism: Legionellaceae bacterium (assembly GCA_947470005.1). GTDB lineage: Bacteria > Pseudomonadota > Gammaproteobacteria > Legionellales > Legionellaceae > JAGVJT01. The sequence continues at coordinate 1,770 of CANISA010000021.1, forward strand.
AATGCGTCTTTTTTCTTGCCTCGAGATTGCAGGTTATATTTTAATTTTTTGATTTCAAGCACAGGGACAGCTTGACGAACATTGGCATTGTCTTTAAAACGATATTCAAGCATCGCTTTTTCGTAGTCATACGTGGCGGCTTTGAGTAGATCTCTGGTTTTTTTGGTTTTATGCTGGATAACACCAATGTGTTCGATGCCCTCTTCGTACCGTGCTTTAGCATAGTCATAGGCCAATTGATAAGGTTTTTGGTAAACCCGAATCAGTGGATCTCCCTTTTTAACGAACTCTCCGTTCTTTACGTAAATTTTTGTAATATAGCCTGACACATCGGCAGCAATCGGTGTCACATTGGTCGCAACAAACGCATTGTTCGTAAACGGAATCATATAGGAAAATAAATGAATACAGCCAATCACGACGGCAATGACGATGACAATAATAGGTAAGTTAATCTCATTTTTTGAGACTTTAAATATTTTCAGAACAGCTCCTAGCGTGTAATATTGATATTCCGAAATATTTTCTACTGAGCAGACTCGTTACACGTTATTAAATAAATACCGCCACATACATAAATAGTATGCAACGGGAGTTATATTTGTCAATCTAAATAAAATGTTACTAAGAACAGTTAAAGGAACTTTCGATGATGGACGTGCTTGAAATTGCTGCATTACGAACAAAAACACGCATTGGTGTGAACGCCTGGGAGCAGCGCATTTTACAAGAGCTCGTGCTTGATATTCACATCCCGATAGATTGCACGTCGTGCAACGACAACCTAGCCAACACCATTGACTACGATGCGCTCTGTCAACACGTGAGCACGTTCATTGAGTCCAATGCGTTCACGCTCATAGAAACCGTTGCCGAGCAGGTCGCGGCGTTGATCAAGACAACCTTTCCCCTCGTTACAACCCTCACTGTTCGTGTCAGTAAGCCGCATGCCATTCCCATGGCGGGGAACATTAGCATCACGGTGAGTCGCTGATTCCACAAGCGCAGGCCTGGGCACCAATAACGAGCTCATTGCTTCGACATGACGGCCCAAGGCTTCTGCTGGTTCCTTTGATTCAGTAACAGGTACAGCATCCGTGCACGTTTGCTGTGTCGCAAACCGACGCACATTCAATAAAATCAAGCTGGTTTGAATAATCATTAACGCCGCACCGATGGCAGGATTCAATACCACGCCGAGTGTCAACAATAAACCTCCGGTCACGAGTACGGTCGCTATGTTATACACCAAGCTAAAAATCAAATTTTGCTTGATGTTGGCCACCATGTGCTCCGCCACAGAAAACGCCTGCACGATAGGCAACAGGGCCTTGCCTTGAATCACCGCGGCGGCTTGTTGCTGCGTATGCTCATCTCCTCCATCTGATTGCATAGCAAAACCAACATCAGACGCTGCAATCATCTCCGCATCGTTCCCAGCATCGCCTACGGCCGCTACGCGAAATCCTTTGGCTTTCAATTCATCTAAATAATTCTTTTTGGATTGCGTCGAGCTAGCGCTTGCATGGCTCACGCAATTCGCACGCACATGCTCGGGCGAAATGCCAAGCAAACCAGAATAAAGCAACGCGGTCTTACGATCGGCTCCCGTGCACAGGTGAACTTGTTTTCCCATGGCTTTTAACGTCGCAATAACGTGAATTGCATCGTCACGCAACGTATCGTGTAACACAACATACCCTATCACACGGCCTGCGCGTGCAAGATAAACGACACTATCTTCCTCCTGAGGGCGAATCATAACCCGTAGGTGGTCCAGAGCGTTCGCGTCTATCCCGTGTTGCACCATCATGGCCTCGCTGCCCAACGTATAGGTTTCTCCTTCCCATTGCACCACTAAACCTGCATGCTCTTCAGATTGAACCACGGCCGCGCCGCCTGCCGGAGGAATGCCCCTTAATTCGGCCTCAACACCCATTGCTTTCGCGGTGGGATGAGCACAATTGCGCTCAAAATAAGCAAGTAGGCCAAGCAATGCATCATCGGGCATCCCTGACTCTGCAAGCGCACGGTATCGAACAACACGCGGAGCACCTCGCGTGAGGGTGCCATTCAAGTCAAACACAACACACTGAATATTATCCGCTGCTTCCAGTTTTTGGGCGCTGTTAAATACAATGGCTCCTGCTGCAGTTTTTCTCATTCCAATTTTAACCGCGAGCGGGGTAATCAGGCCGAGTGTGCAGGGACATGCAGAAACAAGCACCGAAACAGCACACTGAATGGCCAGCGCGTTTGAAAAAAAACAAGCGATCAAAACACCCGATCCAATGGCCAAACACACCACAGCAGGAATAAAATATTGAATAATACGACTCGTTGCTGTTTCAAGCGGAGCTTTCTCTGATTTTGCACGCATAATTTTGCCATCTAGACGCGCCAGATGAGATTCTACAGCAGAAAATAACGCACGAAAAACCAAGGGAGAAGAAGCGTGCAACAGTTCGGTTCCTGCATACAGGCGCTCGCCAAGTATTACAGGACGTGGCTTACTCGCGCCCGTGACGATTCGATCTGAAATAAGCCCCGCTCCTTCATCAAAAACGCCATCCAGCGGGATGATTGCCCCTGTCGAAAGCACCAGCTCATCCCCTGGTTTAATCAAAGCGAGCGGGACGAGCGTCGTGACACCGTTTAAGCGTTTCCATACCTTATCCGGCGCATCATCTTGAAAACGAGGGATCATCAATCCCGTGCGCTTAAAGGCGTCCTCGATAGCTATCCCCACGTGACGAAACCCAAAAATAAGCAAACCCGCCTCAAACATCATGGGCAACGTAGGAAAAAAAAACGCGGCACTCGAAACCAGCAGGATAGTCAAAGTACTGATTGAAAAGAGCGTATCCATCGTCAGCTTACCCAGTTTCCATTTTTTCAGTGCTTTTTGATACGATTCCGCACCTAAAAACAAGGTCAACGGCACGCTCAAACCTGCCATCATCCCCGTCACAATAAATGGCAACGGACCTGCCAACATCGTTACGAGCATGAAAAGCACGCCTACGCTTATCCCCAACCCCCCGAGCACATGATGCGATAGCCAGGGTGAAGGAGCAGGATCCGTTTGTTTAGATATAACATGGGATTGTTGAGACGATTCATCCACCTCAACACATGAAAATCCAACCCGATCGAGCACCTCATTCAGCCTGTCACGAACAACAAGGTACCCTAGCTGTTCGTCCTCAAGTAAAATGGTAAGCCTCTTTTCAAGCGGGTCTGCGCTAAACACCTGTCTCCCGAAAAAAGGGGAGGCACGCAAAGCGTCCTCTATTGTTCTCGTACAATCGCCACACATGACACCAGGGATATCATAATAATAAGTCGTCGACATCGTTACTTCTTCTCTTAAACCAGCAAAATTTAGGCATCCATTTTTCGAATCATGCCCATAATGCGTTCGCTGCGAGCAAGCACACCCTGCGCCCGCTGCGCATCCGTTCGGGATGCATAAGGACCAATGATAACGCGGTACCAGTTTATGTTTTGCTGGGTAACGGCTGCAATGCTCGCGTCAAATCCCTTCATAATCAATGACGCCTTCATCCGCTCCGCATCTTGCTGCCGCCTAAATGACGCCACTTGGACCAGGTAGGCCTCTTTATTTGCCAACACAGGCGCTGCTCGCGCAAGGGTCTCTTCGATCAGCGGCACAGGTAATATTGCGCGAGCTTGCCCACCTGCGGGTGTAACCGTAAGATCCATCGGCTGTGAGGGCAGAGGCACAGCCGGAGCGACCGTGGCCATGCCTACCACCGGCGCGTCCTCCATGGGGACACCCGTTCGCTGATCTTGGGTCAGCAGAGTATAAAATTCAAACTTAGGCTTAGGCAAATTAGCCGCTTGAGTCACGGGCTTGCCTGCAACAGGCACCGGTTGAGTCGCTAGCACGTGTGTGCTCACCCACGCACTGAGCCGCGTGTAATCATAAAACGATGCACACAAATAACCCGCCGCAAAAGACACACACAGCAGTCCTAACTGCCGAAAAAAACCTCGACCAGCGCGCCGCGGCGCTGTTGCCCTGCGTATTTTCGTATCGTATTTTGCCATCACATACGCTCAGGGGCAGACACACCCAACAGCTGCATTCCATTGCGCAACACCTGCCTCACCGCCACAAGTAAACACAAGCGCGCACACCGAAGTGGCGCCTCCTCACACAACAAGGGCACCGCATTATAGTACGCATGTAATCCCGTCGCTAATTCTCGCAAATAATAAGCCACCTGATGGGGTTCGCACGTGCCCGCTGCGGTCTTAATCACTTCCGGATAACGATCGATGAGCTCGATCAGTGCTCCTTCATGAGGCAACGTGAGTAAATTAAGGTGCAGTAAACCCAAGGCTTCATCAGGTTTGAACCCTCGTACATCGAGTTGTCGAAGGACGCTGCTAATTCGAGCATGAGCATATTGAATGTAATACACCGGATTGTCGCTGGACTCCGACTTCGCCAGGCTTAAATCAAAATCCATGTGTTGTTCTGGCTTTCGCATCACATAAAAAAAGCGTGCGGCATCCTGCCCGACTTCCTCACGCAACTCGCGTAAGGTAACAAACGACCCACTTCGAGTGGACATTTGTACCCTCACCCCATCGCGGTACAAAATAGCAAACTGAACAAGAAGAATAGACAACGCACTATCATCATGCCCCAACGCGTGAACAGCTGCGTTCAGTCGCGACACATACCCATGGTGATCAGCACCGAACAGATCAATAACGCGGTCAAAACCACGGTTGTATTTGTTCCAATGATAGGCGACATCAGACGCAAAATAAGTGGTTTGGCCATTTGATCGCACGAGCACACGATCTTTTTCATCACCAAAATCAGTTGACCGAAACCAAAGTGCATCCCCTTGCTCATAGGTATGACCCGCCTGTTTCAATGCATCAATGCCTTGTTGAATCGCGCCACTATCAAGCAATGATTGCTCTGAAAACCAGGTGTCATATTTAACACCAAACCCAGCTAGGTCGTCCTGAATATCCATTAAGACAGAGTCCAACGCCTGTTGGTGAAACAACGCAAACCCAGACTCACCTAACAGGTTTCTCGCGCATTGAATTAACGCATCAATGTAGCGCTCTTTATCTCCCCCCTCCGGCTCATCGGGTGGCAACCCTTCTTGAATAAGAGGCCAGGGGTGAACATACGTTCGTTCTTGCTCCGCATAAATTATTTCCGCGATCGTCTGCACATAATCCCCACGATACGCATTCGCAGGAAAAACCACAGACTCCCCAGTCAACGTGAGGTAACGCAGCCAAACACTCACCGCGAGAATATTCATTTGGCGACCCGCGTCATTCACGTAATACTCTCGACTCACCACATAGCCTGCGGTGGTCAGGAGGTTTGCAAGGCTCGCACCCAGTGCCGCACTGCGCCCATGCCCCACGTGTAACGGGCCCGTGGGGTTCGCTGAAACGAATTCCAGCAGTATTTTCTTGCCCGCGCCGACCGTACTCCGGCCAAAACCCTCGCCTTCGCACATCGCGACCTCAATGACTTGAGCGCGGTCAGCTGCCTGCATAAAAAAATTAATAAAGCCGGGGCCGGCAATCTCCACGCGATCAAGCAACGGGTGCACGGGAAGCGCCTCAATCAACCATGCAGCAACCACCTGAGGCGAGACAGCGCAAGGCTTGGCGAGCATCAGCGCAAGATTGGTCGAAAAGTCACCATGAACGGTGTCTTTGGTGCGTTCAACCTTAATGGTCACGCTTAACTCAGGTGGAATAAGTGACTTATTCTTGAGCACGCACAAGGCATTCTCAAGTAACTGCTCAACGGTTGATTTCATCAGAATTTATTCTATAGATCAAAAGATCTTATTATGCGCTTTTTGACACCAGTTGAAAAGCGGCATCAACAGCTCTATCAGCGTTTGTCTGTATTGCGCAGAATAATCTGCGCATGTGAATAAAATTTTCCCGAAACCCTGTTGGCATTTCGGTAAAACTGTGTAGAAATAAGATGGTTTATTAGGAGCACACCTTGCCAACATCTAAGATGCAACAACAGCAAACCACGAACATCATTATGATTACCTTTTGGAGCCAGTTTGCAAGCTTCGCGCTCAATACCATACTCATTCTTTTTTTAACAAGACCCCTGATTGCCCATGGGCTCGGATATGATCAGGCCAAAGCGTACGCGTTCATTGGGATCAGTCAAGCCACGGGCTACCTCATGCCCATCTTGGGCGGTTACATGGCGGATACGGTGCTGGGGATGCGGCGCAGTATTTTACTCGGGAGCATCTTCTTGGCTCTGGCTTACTTGCTCGTGATGTTGAGCGGATACACCATCCCGTCGCAAGGCGACCACCTGTTTCTCGCCGCGTATGCGCTTGTTCCTGCTGCCAACTCACTGCTCATCGGTACAGCATCCGCCATGGTTTCGCGCATTTACACTGACAATGCACTCAAAGCAAAGTCAGCCATGACGTATTACTACATGGCCATCAATGTGGGTGCTCTTTTCGCCACATGGCTAGCGCCGGAGCTACTGGACAGTCGTTACGGCCCGCTCTCCGTGCTCGCCGTGACGTTTGTTGGCAAATCCATCGCCGCGCTCAATTTTGCTTATCGCTATTCGTTGTATGACAACGTCACGTGGGGAGCAGACAAAGCACCCTTATCTCTCGCATCAACAGGTCGCCTGGTTGGCTATCTGTTGACCCTCTACTTATTTACCTTGTTTGCCTATTCACACATCCTGTTTGCAAGCATTGTCATTTCGTTGGGCTGCATCGTCGGGATAGCCTGGTTTTTGATTAAAACATTCGCTCTTTCAGGCGAGGCGCGCTACAAACAAGGCATAGCGGGTCTATTACTCATAGAGGCGATTGTGTTTTTTATTATTTACAACCAAATGAACAGCACATTAGTCTTATTGGCCCAGAGTAATTCTAATGCTCAGATGTTTGGTTTTGCCGTCTCACCTGCGCAATACCAACTGCTCAACCCGCTATTAATCATTGCACTCGGCTTACAACTCCCCCGTCTTTACCGGATGTTCCCGCGGTTTTCTATCCCCTACCAATTTGCGTGCGGCACGCTATTAGCCGGCGTTGCGTTGCTCACACTGGCCTGTGCTGCAACCTATGCCGATCACGGCATGATCAACGGCAACTTCATCGCACTCACCTATGTCTTGATTACGTTGGCCGAATTGTGGGTGAGCGCTATTGGCTTGAGTATGATTGGCCTTTATTGTGATAATCAAGCCTTAGGCTTCGCCATGGGCGCATGGTATTTAGGATGCTCATTATCCAACACCTTCTCCGGTCGCATCGCGCAGTGGGTCGCTATCCCTGACAACATCACAGCCCCGATACAACGCTTAGCAATCTATCAGCATTACTATCAAAACATGGGTTCTGTTGCCTGCTTGCTCGGGGGACTAATGCTATTCGTTGCCTATTATTTGCATCGCATCGTTAAAAAACGAGGCTTAAGACTCGCCTAAACAACACCGAACCAGCACGCGGCCCATGTTGTTCGCAAAGGTCCGCCTCCGTTACTTTAACCGCAGCTCACTCAACCGTTCATCCACTGCATGATAAGTTGCCAGCCAATATAACAAGCGACGGCCCAAATGATCAGGGCCGATAGCTTGTTCACTGCGTGTTGCCACGCACCTGTTGTGTCTAATTTGTGAAAGAAATGCCCCGAAACGGAAAGAGTAAAAAACCAACAGCATGAAACAATGATACACGCCATAGTAAAGGCCACTTTTTCTTTGCCCGCATACTGCAATGAATTCGTGCCGATAACACCAATCGTATCTAACAACGCATGAGGATTAAGCAGAGAAACAGAGGCCGTAAACATCATTTGATGTTTCGCGGAAAGAGGTTTTTCTTCTGGCTGTAATTTACTTGACTTGCTATACCACGTAACAAAACCCATGCAAAGAAGGAAACAGAATCCCACAAGAAAGATCACCGTCTTTAGCCAAGGGATTTCTAAGACGACAACCGAAACGCCCAACACGGCGCAGATAATCAATGCACTGTCACACACTGAGGCAGTTAATACACTGGGCATGGCATGCAAAAAATGGTGTTGGTTTGCTCCTTGGTTAAAAATAAACACATTTTGTACGCCCAATGGAATAATAAGCGCAAGCGCTAAAACAACACCATACATAAACGCAAGCATCATTGTGATACCCTCCCCTCAACAAGCCAATACCCTCTGTCATCATTAACATGATAGCATCGATATCGTTGATTTTTTATTTCATCGCGCTCAGGAGTACGTTGTGCGTTTATTTATAGCTGAAAAACCATCCCTGGGTCGCGCAATTGCTCAATTCCTACCCATAAAGGGCGTGCCTCAAGGACGCGCACCCGGTCAAGGCGCCACACATATTTTGGCAGGCGATGATGCTGTCAGTTGGTGTTTTGGACATTTATTGGAAATGGCTGAACCTGATTATTATAACATCGCGTATAAGCGCTGGTTGTTTAGAACGCTACCCATTGTGCCCATCGATTGGCATTTGATCCCCAAAACATCGGCTAAAGCACAAATCCAAGCGATTAAATTACTCTTGGATCAATGCGATGAGGTGGTTCATGCAGGCGATCCGGATCGGGAAGGTCAATTACTCATCGATGAGCTGTTAGAGCATTTAGGGAATACCAAACCGGTAAAACGGATTTGGCTATCTGCGTTAGATGAGATCAATGTACGTAAAGCCCTTGATAATTTAAAAGATAATACCAATTATGCTAACTTAAAAGCGAGTGCTGAAGCGCGCCAACGTGGCGATTGGCTCGTCGGGATAAATCTGACCCGAGCCTATACGCTGGCAGGGCAACAAGGAGGTTATCAAGGCGTTTTATCGATAGGTCGCGTGCAAACACCAACGCTCGCGCTGGTGGTCAATCGCGACCTCATGATTGAGCATTTTATCCCTAAGGATTTTTATGCCGTGGTGGCCACCATTCAAGCGGTTGGGGGCGTATTCACCGCGCGTTGGAAGCCCGCTGAAAACGTGCCTATTGATGAAGCCGGTCGTGTATTAGACCAATCCATTGCGAACCAAGTTGCAGCAACCGTCACAGGAAAACCGGGGACGGTGATAAGCTTTACTGCAATCAAAAAGAAACAAGCGCCCCCCCTGCCCTTTTCCTTGTCCACACTTCAAATGATGGGAAATAAAAAATTCGGCTTCAGCGCACAAGAGGTCGTGGACATTGCACAAGCCCTTTATGAAGCAAAACTAACCACTTATCCACGGACTGATTGTACGTATTTACCTGAAACTCAATTCAGTGATGCCCCTAGAATATTAGCCGGATTGCCTAGTGAATATTCTGAACTCGTGAAACACGCCGATCCAGCATTAAAATCAGACGCATGGAACGATAAAAAAATTACGGCTCACCACGCCATTATTCCAACAGGAATCAGCGCTCATCTGTCAGGTAAACAACAACAACTATTTGATCTAATCGTGCGCGCTTACCTGGCGCAATTTTTCCCGGCGTCTACTTACTGTGAAACAACCATCGCTTTAGAAATAGCACAGGAGACGTTTACCTCCAGCGGCAAAGTGCCTTTAACACCAGGCTGGAAAGTCGTCTACGGCGCGCAGCCTGTGGGGGAACCATTCGAATCAACAGACAAAGCTGAAAAACAAACATTGCCTTTATTAAA
>CANISA010000022.1 GCA_947470005.1 Legionellaceae bacterium
AAGGCATTATCTGGCATCGGTTGATAGGTCACAAAGCGACGATTATTTTTCATCACGCCTTTGATAATCTTATCCTCATCAACCGCGACCGCGGCGACCGCGCCTTGATCGACTTCTTTCAGAAATTGACTGTATGAAATTTTATCAGCCGCCGTGTTGTGAGGGCTAAAATTACTAAAGACAGAAACAAGAACAACGGCAATGATCAGCCACAAAAAAAAATTTTTTACCATGTCATTCAAAATAATAGCCTCTTTTTCGACGTGGACGTTACTGCTAAAGTTACTACAAATTATAACCCTTCGCCAGCAAATAGGTTTCCCGTGATCGGGGTCGTGAAGCCTGAGGCTTCCGAATAACCACTCTCTCAAACTGCAACCGAGCCATTTTCACCAATGCTTCAAACCCCGTTCCATGAAAAACCTTCAGGAACAACGTGCCTCCGGGCTTGAGCATATGAGCGCTCAAATCAAACGCAAGCTCCGCTAAATCCATGGCCCGCGGGATATCCACTGCGGCATTACCACTCATGTTCGGTGCCATATCCGACAAAAGCAAATCAATGCCTCTCGACGGCACCACCTGGCGTAATTGCTGTAACACCGTCTCCTCACAAAAATCTCCGAGAATAAACGTAACACCAGCCATCGCATCCATCGGCAAACAATCCAGTGCGACAATTGTACCTCGCCCATCCAATTTTTCCGAAACATACTGCGTCCAACCGCCGGGAGAGGCCCCCAGATCAACCACGGTCATCCCTGGTCGAAGCAGCGACTCCTTCTCATCCACCTCTTTCAACTTATAAACCGCACGGCTCCGGTACCCTTCAGCATGGGCTTTTTTAACATAAAAATCATTGAAATGCTCCTCTAACCATCGCTTACTACTGTTGGAACGCTTCATCTCAAATCTAATAAGTAAAAAATTTGCCCTATCATACCTAAAAAGGGCCTTTTTTTCTAGGAAAAACCCCTATACACACTAAAAAAAAAGATCTACTCTACTTTCTTCAAAAAACAAAGCCATCACAGGATGCGGGGTCAAGCAAAATAGGATTTTTTTATTATGAATTGCATTGATTGTTTATTTTTGATACAATCTGTTACGTGTGTTTCTACCTGTGAGCCCATCTAAACCATGACTTGTTTGAATGAAAAACAGCAACAAGCATTAACGACGCTTGTCTATGACTACCTGCAAGGGGAAAAAATCCCGCTTGTACGTTCATTTCTTGACAAAAATTGCGCTGAACAGAAACAAGATGCCAATATATTATATGAAGCAGTCCCTGTTCATCCCGTGACAGCACAACGACTGTTTGTCTTGCTGCATGTGCCGAAAGAAAAACAATCGACTTACGCGAACGTCCAAACGCTTCTCACGTTATTAACAAGCCTACACCAAGACGGCTACGCTCATGATCACCTCGCCTATTTGTTAGGTTTAATTGAGCAAACAAAATACAAACGTAGCGGAAGAACCTTGCTGATGTTTGGCGCGTTGCTTTCGACCGGCCTGGGTGGGGTTTTTTACTTAAAACCAGACTATTTTAACGCACTGAACCAACTCATCACCGCAATTTTACCCCGTATCGTGCTTGGTTGGCTGAAAAAAACGTTTTCCTTGCTACGTAATCTCCCACTGCTTGGCATCGTCTACACCTGCAGCTCGCTTATTTCACACACCTATCGAACGGTATATTATGGCGGATCAAACTTCAGCCAAAAATGGGCCGCGTTCTCCTTTAAAGCAACATCCATCAGCTTGTCTTTAGCGGGTTATGTGTTGTGCTTCCTGGCTGCAGGCGTAGCCACACCCGTCTCGGGTATTTTATTCATTACCAGCTCCACCATTGATGTGGCAGAAAGCTTTTTTACTTTTTATTTGATCAATCAGAAACCACGTCCTAAGCGTGAGTCCCTCGAGAAGACCTGGGAAGCGCTCGCTGATCATACGCGAAATGAAAACCAACAGCAGCGAGCGTCTCAATCCATCTGGGTCAAACTGACTGCGGCCACGCTGATCACAGCCGCCGTTACCATTTGGTGTGTATTTCCACCCAGTTTGTTCATTATGTTGAGCTGTATGGCATTTATTACGTTGGTGGGTTTTATCAAGTCGGCCATGGTGGAACGCATCGACACGGCCGCTGCCACAGCACTCCAGGCCTCCCTTGCATCGATCGATGCCCCGATGACATCACTAACTATTCCATCACCACAACACGCCGTCCACGGGCCCCTGGTGTTGGCATCGCAACACCACAACAGTGCGCCTCTAACGAAAGAAAAACAACAGACCTATTCAGCCAGCTATGCAACAACGGGCACCGCTCGTGCGTCGTTTTTCAGCCCGTCAAACAGCCCACAAGGCGCCTCAAATGACGACCCGCTAGCAAAGATAACGGGCCTCACCCTCTAGCGCAATGCATCTACTTACAAATCAACGCCATTTTGCCTGTCCTATCTACCTGACAATGCTGTAAGTACTGGCGCGCACTGCTGCTGAGCAAGTCCTTTTTCATTCGATCGGGATCATGGAAATAGGAGCCGGATAATAATGATTCAACCTGCCAGGCTCCAACGGTTGATAGAGCGCTCGTGCTGTCCGACACGCCTTCAGCATAAATCAAACGCTCACTTTCCATGGGCACATTGAGGTATTTAGAAAAATATTGCCCAACCATATTCTCTTGCCTCGGCATTTTGGGTCCAGGAATAATAACAAATAATTTATTACGCTCATCCTGAGTCAGTTGATGCTGTATTTTCATCATCTGTTTGTTGATCAAATCGATTTGAATTTTAGTCGCTTCATGGATGTTTTCCATCACAAAGGGCGAAATAACCCTAAAAAAATGGGTGACGGCTTGTTGAGTCATCACGTTCTTATCCAACGCCGTGCTCAACAACGTATGTGTCAATTCGAGAATTTTATGTTGTCTTTCTTTTTGATGTAACGAAAGAGCGAGGTCATTGACTGCTGTCGCTGTATGAACAACAAGGTGATCATATGCCTTAACATCCGTTCTATTGTTTGGAAATTGATTCATTGGATGAAACAAAGCAAAAATCGCTAGGGTCACATGAGCAATCGTTTTTAGCTCAACGTACTCCTCAGAAATAAGAGGATATTCATGAACCACGTGATGATGATAAAAGGCTAATCGATCACCCCAAGCAATAATCAATGGGTCCGTTTGTTGTATATATTTAGTTTTTAATTGGCCATACAACTGAAGCGCTTGGCTATTATGCTGTGCAACAATAGATTCTGCTGTTGATTGAGCGGGTGGAATGATAGCCCAAGCCGGCAACACAACAAGTAACACAACAACACGTATCAAAAATCGAACCCATCTGTGCATTTAAAGCCTCGCGTGCAACCGTGCTTTGGTCTCATCATCCACAAAAGCGGCATCGATAGCCATCGAGGTGATCCCATTCATCTGTTCGTCTGTGTACTTATATGCCTGTTGAACACGTGCATATTCTTTCGAAACCGTGGTATGAACGAACGGGGGATCATCCGAATTAATGCTAATGCTGATCCCTGCATCTAAAAACCGCGGCAGAGGATGAGCATTCATATCCGGAAAAAGACCAAATTTGATGTTACTCGACGGGCATAGCTCCAACGCAATTCCCCGCGTTTTAATCACATCCATGACTTCAGGCGAATGAATGGCTTGTACCCCATGGCCTATCCGGCGAAGGGGTAAATACGTGAGCGCTTCTAAGATTCCACTCGCCGGTGCAAACTCACCGGCGTGCGCTGTGCACAACAACCCTGCACCGGATGCAATCTGGTATGCTTTCTGAAAGAGTTTAGGTGGAAAACCCAGCTCGTCTCCTCCCAAACCAAACCCCGTCACACACGGCAGAATATTTTTTACCGCCTCGTTAGCCATGCGAATGGAGGCCTCCGGACCAAATTGCCTCACCGCAATGATCTGGATCCGCCCAATAATCCCAAAAGACGACTCCGCATCATCAATCGCCTGCTGAATGGCATGTAAGTGCTCTTGAGACGGGATTCCACTCCCTTTTTCCGCATGATCGGGCGAGTAATTCATTTCAACATACAAGACGTCATCACGCGCATTGGACCGCAGGTAATCGAACGTTACGTCGTAATAATCTTGTGGAACTTTAATCAAGTCAGCCAGCGTGTCATACACACCTAAAAAATGAAGAAAATCGCGAGACAGATAACTCTCTCCATCAGCAGCAATTAAGCCTTCAGGGATCACGCATTGATTTCGTGCTGCCAACGTTTTGGCTAACGCAGGCGAAATAGTGCCTTCCAGGTGCACATGCAACTCTACTTTTTTCACAGGCATTCGCGACTCACGTTCAACAGTTCCTGGTAATTTTAATCAATATCCGATAGAATTTCTACCACATTCAACTCAGAATGAAACAGCAGGAAACACCATGAATCACAATGACATTGATAAAGCTTATGTCAGCCCTTACGATCAATTGTTATATACGTTTGATGCAACCCATCCGCCGACCGCCTCTCAACAAAAAGAAATCAAGAAAAACGAACGCATTGCCTCTCTAAGGGATAATGCGAACCCTCTGCCCACTGACGAAGCCATTTGGACTGAGTTTTAATTTTTTGTCAGCAGAATAACCACAAGGATGTCACATGGCACTCTGGTTTCAACCCACCACGCCTGAAGAACTGAACCGACGAGGTGCTCACACCCTGGCTGAGTATTTAGGTATTCAATTCATTGCTGTCGGAGATGATACGTTAACAGCAACGATGCCCGCTAGTGACCGATGCAAACAACCGTTAGGGATTGTGCACGGGGGAGCAAACGTCGTTTTAGCTGAAACCGTTGCGAGCACTGCAGCCAATGCCGTCATTAATTCAGCCCTCTACTATTGCGTCGGCCTTGAAATCAACGCCAATCACTTAAGACCCGTGAGCGAAGGCCTCATCACGGCCATCACGCGCCCCATTCATATCGGTCGGACCACGCAAGTGTGGCATATTGATCTCTACAACGACGAAGGCAAACCCACGTGCGTGTCCCGAATGACCGCCTCCGTGGTTACACGCAAACGTGAAGGCTACTAGCAAGCGCTAGTTATATGCAAAAAAAAACCCCAACAAGGGGCTTTTGAATTATTTCTGAATGTTATTGAGTTGATTACGCGCCAAAGCTAGCCGCTTTTATCCCTTCAGCAAGAGGTCCATTCTCATCAAGAAGGCCTTTCACTTCATGCTCACCCAACAACTTCGACTTGATCTGTGATTTGTCCCACGCCGTTTCGGCCACGGTCTTAAACATTGTAAACTGATAAGACTTCGGCACAAACATTAACTTAGCGAGAGCATTCAACGCACTCATAATGCCATTCAACAGCGGCTTTAAAACATTATGCCAAATCCCTGACTCTTTTGAAAACGCGGTCTCAGCGGCTTTTATCTCCGATATACAGTGTGCCTTCAACACGACAAATGCAGCATCGGTAGGGTTCACCTGGAACGTCTTAGCCGCACCACCAAGCGATTGAACCAATGAGCTGATTGCAAGCTTGTGCTGCTCATTTTTCAAACCAGGTGTATTGGTTAGCTTATCAATTCCTGCCACAAGGGTATGGAACGTCATCATTTTCTCATCAATCAGTTTTTGATTTAATGGGGGCGTCGCTTTAGGTCTGAGCGAAACGGGCTGACGTTTTACGATAACAGCTTCAACAGGAGCCGGCACCTCAACAACTTCCTCTGCTGCTGCATCATCAACCTCATCCAGAGCGCCAGCGACAATAGAGCGAGGAATAGAAGCCACAGCGCGCAGACTAACCGCCGCCTCAGTTGGGCTAGCACTTATTCTCCCAGGCCTATACACTCCTGCTTCAGCAAAGAACAGTACACGATGAGCAAGAGCATACGTCTCCATGAGGCGTACCAATGACATAAGCTCATCCGCGCGAAGTGCGCCATGCGCCGGTAGCGCCGCTGCTAATTCAGCCGTTCTACGTTGAATATCCGCTCCCATCGCAGCGCTAGCTCGCGTTGTGAGCCCATTTCCTTGACCAAGAACAAGTGCTAATGACGAGTCATCTAACACAAGCCCCCGATCCATTATTAATTGACCCTGATTCATGATGGCTTGAATCCGTTGATTCATATCAGCACCCGTACCATGGTCTAATGCAGGCACGTGCTGATGAGCCATCTCAATCATGGCCAGCTGCAGTGGAGCAACGACGCCAAACACCAGCCGTCCCGTTGAACGCGCTTCCAACTGAAGAAATAACACATCCCTGAGCATATCATGAGCTCGGTTTGGGCTCGACAGGAGCTCACGCAAGACCATCGACACAACACGTGGCTGTCCCTCTGAATCGTCGTAACTAAAATAGAGATAACCGTTCGCGTCGCTCACCGCTTTCTGCAGCAAATTAACGACCTGGGACGTAACCTCGCTCGCTTGTTGACGAGCAAGTTCTTCTGACACGCCATGGGTTACCCGCTGCATCACTAATGCGTCATGGGCCTCGGCAAGCACTTGAATGAGCGCCCCCCCTTGTTCTGCCGCAACAACATCTGATGCACCACCCTCGGCCAGCTGAGTAACCAACGCCTCATGAAACCTAACCATCCCATCAATCATCTCGCCACCTTGCTGTTGATGTGTGACAACATCTGACGTCCTACGCGCCACCATCGCCTGGGCAAACGCTTCACCTGTAGAAATAAACCCAGAATAAACCGGAGCAGAAGAAGTCACCAAGCCCGTCATTCCAGCAGCCATACCAAGAAAAATTCCGTTAAATACCGCTTGATCGCTGATGCGTTGCAGCCGAGCTTCACTCCCGGTTAACGCGTCTTCTGCTTGATTTCTAAGAGCTAAAACCGCATCAATTTGAATCATTTTTTGATGCTGAGGGGATGATAATTTTGCCGCGGGATGATCCTCCATGTACCTCATCAATTCCCGAGACGCTCGATTTGCCTCGGCAAGATCGAGCGTCGGCTCATGAGTCGCCCGTTTAAGCTGATTAAACAGTATCGCAAGCCCAGTAGTTTCTTCTTTCTCTTTCTCTTTCTCTCTTATTCCAGCATGGCCGTTGACTGGCAGCGCTCGCGCGCCCAATAGCAAGTCGCTTCTTCGTTTCACAAGCGCCTTATATTGTTCATCTGGCAAGTTGCGTTTATTTGAATTCAATGTATCTTTAATATTACCAAGTAGCGTTTTAAGATAGCTTCTAGAGGTCGTGTATTTTGAAAGAGTATTTGTTGCGTTTGCCTTTCCCAACAACGTGTTCGCCTGAGTCAGCAATCCATCAAGCGTATCAGCGATGCCTTGGCTCGGCTTATCAGCATCACTTACAGCCGCCGAGATTTTTTTCTTCTTCGCCACAAAATTCTCCTTGTTTTTTCCTGATGCAACCGCTGTATTTATTTTGACCGAAGGGGCGGAAACAACAACTGGGGGGGCTGCCGCTATATTTATTTTGACCGAAGGGACAGGAACAACATCTGCAGGCTCTATCAACAACACCCCCGCGTTCAACAACTGTATACTCGCAGCCATGTTGTCCCTTATTGTGTGCGCGTCCTGATGAGACACAACTTCATCAGAAGCATCAGCAGTCAACAATTCGAGCATGGCACGATAGTCCGTTTGCTGTTGTTTAGCTGTTTTTCCTCCTGAAGAACCCCATACGGAAAGCCGCGCCGCCTCATGAGCCGACGTAAAGAGCCCCATCCATCGTGTCATTGGACTGCTGTTTTGCAGGCCATTTACTATGCGATCCAAATTAGCAGGACCTTCTTCACCACGAAATAAATTGAGATTAATATGGAGGCTTTGCGTTGACCCATCTGAATTCAGGCCAAACAAAGACGCATGAGTAACATCGCCATCTTCAATATGAGCAAGTGTATTGCCGGCCTGGGCTTCGGGCGCTAGATCATGGCCTGTGCCTTGAGTTATGGGTTCAACTAGCCCAGCGATGCTTTTGAGCCCCCCCCCAAATAACTCAGCCGGGCGATCTAAGAATATCGCCAATGCATTCGGTTGACTCAAATCTCCTCGTTGAATCAACGCGATAGGATCGAACGACCAAGGAAGCGCGCTGGCAATGAAGCCACCGTATCTCAATCCCGAATGTCGAGTACTCCGCATGCCTCTCTCCTTATTTATTCCTACATTATGTGTTTGTATGATATCCCCCGCCACCGCCCTAAGATCAGGTATATGCGTTACTTCTACTGCTCTATTGGCCGCTGAGTCTGTCGTTTTGACTTGACGCAGCGCGTCATTAACTATTCTTCTTATGGCTGAATCAGCGACTTCCTTTTTTGATGGCGCAACAAACGGAGTCAGCTCGATAACCTTTGAACCCGGGTTAATCCCGTCTTGTCTCGCGAATAGCCGCGGGTCAACTGTTTGATGCTCTGGGGAAGGGCTCAGAAGCTTCTTTATATTCCTGGCAATAGCCATTAGCTTATCCATAGTAGACTCCCTTGTTGTCTTGTATGTTTAGATAAGCGACATTATATACTATTTTTTATTAACTAAACATTAAGCGAAGGCACTATGAGTTAAATGCGGTCATAACAAGGGGCAGCAACGTGGAGTATAAATGATGCTTGGGGGCCTAAATTGTTAACCGAGCAACGCGTGCAATAACGTGTAAGACAAAATGGTCAATAGTGATGCGGCGGGGAGGGTCAAAATCCAAGAGGTAAAAATGTTACGTATCACAATCAAGTTCAATGCACCAATACCTCGTGCCAAGCCAACGCCGAGGACGGCGCCCACTAACGTTTGCGTTGCCGAGACGGGGATCCCCGCACTGGTTGCGACAACCACCGTGGTTGCTGCTGCCAGGGTTGCAGCAAAAGCACGGCTGGGTGTGAGCGCGGTAATGGAGCTTCCGACGGTTTCTATGACGCGACGACCATACATTAAAAAACCGCTCACAACACCCACACAGCCCAATAATACAATCCAAGCCGGGTAACCCGTCGCGCGTAGCGGTTGATCCGCATGCATGATGAGGCTATGCACCATCGTCAGCGGTGCAACGGCAAGAGCGACGTCGTTTGAGCCATGAGCAAACACCATGGCGCACGCCGTCATCGCCATAAGCACCGCAAAATATTTTTCAACTTGTATAAAACGTTCACGACGTCGCATGTTCTGCCGTTCAGGGATACGCTTGATGACGAGCATCCCTACCACGGTCATGCTGATGCTTGTGGTTAATGTCACTATGATGTTCTGTTGAAGATTCAAATGGATATTAAAATGAGTCAATCCTTTAAACACGGTGATAAATGACAACACAGAACCAACCAAAAAAAGATAAATAGGAACGTATAATTTAGCTTTTTCAAGCGGATCATTTTTAGCAAAAATAGCTTGTTGTATGCTAATAAATAACGCATAAGCGGTGATCCCTGAAATCAGTGGTGACGTGACCCAGCCAATCGCTATATGTGACACTTGATTCCATTGAACCGCATCTTTCCCGAGCACAAGCCATCCAAAACCCACCATGGAGCCAACCAATGCGTTGGTAATCGAGACAGGAACCCCAATAAAACTGGCCAAGTTCATCCACACCGTGCACGCAAGCAGCACCCCGAGCATGCCTTCGATCAGCACGAGTGGCGTCGACGCCAGCTGTGTAGTATTGATGATTCCATCGCGCATGGTTTCAGTGACATCGGTCCCACCCAGAAACGCACCGGCAAATTCAAAAAAAATAGCAATGAACATGGCTTGTTTCACGGTGATGGCTTTTGAACCCATGGTCGTGCTCATGACGTTCGCCAAATCATTGGCGCCAACGCCCCACGTCATCAGAAAACAAAAGAGAATCGCAAGAATTAAACAGAGAGAGAAAGAATCCATAAGGTTACGTTACCGGGCAATGAGTATTTGTAGTCGACCACCGACTGTTTGGGCGTGGTCAGCCAAGTCTCCAATCCATTGAACCAGTTTATAGAGAAAAAAGAGCTCCATGGGGGGCAGTTCTGTCTCTAGCTCGAAAATTCGATGCCTGATTTCGGCCAATTGGCCATCACTATCATGCTCTATCTCATCGAGGGTGACAATCATGTCTTCCACAATGTTTACTTCACTTCCACGAAAACCACTCTCCAGCAATTGATCCAACTCGTTAATGGCTTTACACGCTTGTTTAGCTGCATCCAAACAACGACTCAAAAAAGGCATCAGCAAGCCCTGCACGGGTGGAGGAATTTTCATCTTACGGCTGAGAATCAATCCCGCAATGTGTTCTGCTTTGTTCGCAATCCTATCTTGTACACTTAACAGCTCCAAGAGATCCGTTCGTGCGACAGGAAGAAACAGGCCCGTCGGTAAATGCAATCGCAAATCCCGCTTAATGAGATCGGCCTCTTTTTCCATCGCCGCGATTTTAGCGTTGATCTCCGCCGCAGTGACCCAGTCGTCGATTAAAACCGCTTCAAAAAAAGGGTGAAGCTGTTTCGCACAATGATACACCTTGTGCATGTGCTGCTCGATAGGCCGAATCGGCGAAGGCCCAAACATATTAAAAATGCCATTCATGAGAACATACTCGAAGGAGAGTAAACCAGAGTATAACAACAATTGCGTGGTTTACCAAAATCCAGTTTCATGTATTACGTCCCGTTCGTCATGTAATCAAAAGTAGGCATGGTTCAAAAAGTGCTGTTTTTAGTGAACACTTGACGTGAGAAATCCTGAAAAGCTGTGTTATGATGTTGGCATAAAAACGTTCCTTAAAAACTTAAGAAATTATGCGGCTTGCTTGTACCAAGGCGTAAACCCTAGCATTTCAAGCCATGGTTTATGAGCCTTGCCAGTCAAAGCCTCAGCAGGTGTTTTGTTGACCAGTCGTTCATGTTTGCTGCGCATAAATGGCTTATGATTGAGATAAAACTGAATCAGGTTCAAGCTTTTTTGTGACATGAATTTTCGCTCATCAAGGTAAGGTCTCAGTCGGCTGTTAAAGTTTTCAATCATAGAACTACAGCGATGCGTTGTCTCTAAAATATGCCTCACGCCGACTCTGGAGTGAAGAAACGATATCGTCAATACGGCGTGGATGTTTGAGGGCAAGAGATTCCATTTCAGCGACAATAAAATCATAGGATTGGTTGATGGATAACGCCTTGTCTTGTTGGTTGTAAACGGTTGTTCGGCTGCAATCGAACTGTCTGGAAATCTCGGTAATGCTGTGTTGTCGACGAATGGCATGCAATGCAATATTGAGTTTGGTTGGTCCTGAAATACGCTTGGCGTGGTTCTTTTTGTGAGCAGTTATCATCATGATCCTTATTTTTGTTTGACGATAAATTATGTATACCTTACACGAATCAATTTTAGGAATAATGTAGCCACTTACCCCCTTACCAACGTCCCGCGTTTTATACGCGGGATCCAGTGATATTGCTAGATTCCTGGATCCCGCAGACA
>CANISA010000023.1 GCA_947470005.1 Legionellaceae bacterium
AGCTACTCACCTGAACGCCAACTTTGCGGAACTGACGCAAATAGCAGGCTATTTCATTGAGCAGCTGAAACGATTCCCATGTTAAGCGTGGCGACTGCTCAGCAAACAAAGCCTTGGCTGGAACACTCACCAGATAATTTTCACCCATGGAGATTATACGAACCCCCTCATTTTTCAGCCGTTTTTCCATGGAGAGGATCATGCGATCACTGACGCCAGTCACAACCCCCGGCAATCGGCTCTCTTCATCAACAATCAGCCGCGGTGAGCTATGTTGGCAGCCACTCAATACCAAAAGAGCGACCAACGCCGTAAAACACGTAAGCAAGTTATAACTGTCACGACGCAATCGCCTCAACACCGATATTCACCATTTAACATAACGCGATTCATCCCCGTTTTCATCCCATTGATGAAGAAAACGCCTTTTACCTTTATATTCAAATAGAAACATACAACTCAACGGGTTACAAGCGCCCTATAAAAATTAAACCGCTTCAATGCTCTTTTGTTTCACTTCCTCTCGTTCTCGACTGATGTGGGCACAGAGCGAGCGCACAGAATCAATCAATAAGGGTGTATCCATTAACTCACGCGCATCAGGTGGATACGCCGTCGAAACTTGTAGATCCTTAATGATTTCATTAGCAATTGTACCGGCTAGCTTTTCTTTTTCACCACTGAACTGTTCGATGTTCATCAGATCATTTCGCGTTTCATTGATAGCCAGCAAGGACAATGAAAAACGCTTAACGTCGCTCACCTTCAATCGAGGAAGCCCCGCTGGATAATGCAGCGCACTGAAAATAGTTAACGAGCCAAGGACTGTTTCTTCAAGAAGATCCTGCACTTCTTCCGGCTGGTTGTGCCGATAAAACGCGAGCAACGCGGCAACGGAACGCTCGATCGGGTCAACGACGCTAGATTCCGACAGCAACGTGGTAATCAAGGTAATCTCTTCGCTTGTCTCAATGCTGGTCATCACCATGTCACTCGTGGCCAACACACGCTGAAATGTTTCCAATTGCTTCTGTAATTTAGCTAAATACACATCCGGCGGCGGCTCCACTTTCAAAAACTGATTCAGCTTTAGACGACTAACGGGCGTTGGATTTGCATAAAACATGCGTGCACGAACAATTTTTGATCGGAAAAAAATATGGGCTTCACCCTCGGTCTGATCCTTTAAATCAAGCAAGTCCACACGGGCACGCTTCTCATACGAGGAGCTTTTACTGTCTGCGTACGTGTTGCTCATACTGCCTTCTTTGGCCTGAAAGGAGTCCACTTTAGTTACATACGCTTCACCAGCTGTTTTAGTAAAGAAATCCCAGGTTTCAACCGGATCCTCCAGCTTCATGCAAATTTTAATGTTGGTGTTTGCTCCGATGGATGCTGCTTCTTCTTTTGACGCCTTTTGGAAAGCAGGCAAATCCTGCCCTGCAAAAATAGCAGAAAAACCAAGAGACCGTGCTTGTGCCGGTACGACGGCAAACCCCTGCACAGCATAATAACCATACTCATCCAAGATACACATATAGGGTGTGGGTGCTGTGGTCGGCTTTCGTTCGATAACGTCTCTATAGTCACCTTCCACTTGATCACCCAGCCCCGCCGCCATCATGGCCTTCAACGACGAAACAATGATTTTGCCCAAGTTGGCTAACTCATCCGGTGATTTTTCCAAGGCCGGTAGTAACACGACAAGGATTCGGCGATTAAGAACCACATCTTTAAAATCAACCTCTGCCAAGTTCGTACGAATAATGTGCCCGTACGTATCCGCTAATGACGAAAAGCTTCGAACCAACTGCATGGTAATAAACCCGTGCTGCTCCAACACTTGAGACACTTGCTTGCCCTTTTTTTCTTTATTATAACCTGGCAAGGTGTTCAAGTAGTTTCGTAACGGATCAGTCACAAGCTTTGGAACGGACTCAATGTTAACGCTTTCTTGATCATCGCGCGGAAATAATTTGTCAATGACCATGGCTTCAAGGCGAGTTAAATCAAAGTAGTTACGAATCGTGTTTGCATCCAGCAAAATAGCACCCGTGTCTCGCATGTACACCAGCAGACGCATCAAGGCTTCGACGAACGCAATGGCCCGCCCCTTCCACATGTCTCCGTCACCACCGCCACTGGAGCTTCCCATCAAATTAACGACAAGCTGTGTCAGCATGCCTGATGAACCTTGGCAAAAAGGGTTCATCGTATTGGACAAGCGTGTTTCTTGAGGCCCAACAATATCGCGAGCCCCTGTCATGAAATTAATCAACAGTAAGTCATCTTCTCGCCCCATGCTGCGAACCATGGAAAAAATTTTAGCATAGAGTGAGTTGTCGCCTTTCCCATCAACGTAAATAAAACCACTGCCCTGAGTCAACGCATTAAATGCAATGGAAACCAACGCCTCCGTTTTACCACTACCGGTTGATCCGAAAATCAAGGCATGCGTTCGCATGTCGTCGTTTGTAAACCAAAGCTCTTCACCGGTTTTTCTATCATTACCTAAAAAGGCGATCCCACGTGCTATATTAGGCGTGTTGATCCCCGGCTTCATATCGTTATAATCTTTCACACCCGCCACTTTCGGCAAACGAAACGGTAACTTTTGTTTACGCGTGATCGCATACCAAAACGCAATACCGCCGATGAAAAACATCAGCAAGGTTATTTCAGGAATAGCAAAACCAATCGCCGCCAAACAAAACAACACCACCGAAGCATTCGCGGGGGTTGAAAAAAACTCCGTAACCCGCTTCCCTACCGTCCGCGTATCCCGTAAAAGCTTGGTGGGGTCAATTTCATTGCGTGAATCAATACCCCGCATCATGGCATTAACCCTCCAAATTCTTTAGGCGAAAGCTTGACTTCTTTGACGGCAATTTCGAGGGCTCTAATCGCTTCGTCAATCATGGGAACTAACGAACGTCGTTTCATGGATTGCTCCGCACGCCAATGCGAAAAAGGACCGGCCACCTCCGCAAACGGCGTCTGCCGACCGACACAATTAAGCACGTACCACAACCGTCGATCAACCAGTTTCAACCACAAAAACTCAACGCTTGGAACAACCCCATCTTGACGAGAAGCGAGTAATAACGACGACAGCACGGTGAGAAGATATGCATGCTTCTCAATGACTGCCTGGACTATCTCCGTGCCTTGGTATTTTTTAATAATATCCTTCGCCACACTGTAGTCCGGAGTGCCTGTTACCGTGCTCTTGTCTAACGATGCCAAAATCATCGAGGCCCCTTCACGATCCCGATTCATACGCGCCATAAACACGGCGGCCAAAGCACCCGCGTGCGCAGGGCAACGATCAAACCCTTCCCACGCAGGACCTAGCTGCAAGGTAAAAACGCGCTTGGCATCGACTCGGCGGATGCCTGCAGTCATTTCGGCACCCGAGCCGGGATTATCTAACAAGGGATCTTCTTTTTTTAGCAGGCCGTGTTTACGAGCAAACTCCAGCGGACTCAACGCCATCGCCCACGGACCGGTGTTAATATCAACTTTAGCCAAGTCCTCTTTAACCACGGGCATGATGCACGGCCAATTCTTTTGCTCCTGTGCACGCAGCGTTTTCATGTCATGCGCGCGATGAAACTTCGTGGTCACATCTGATTTGTATAAAACAATAGCCGATACAACCAAGAGGAAACAAAGAGGAATACGAACATAAACACCCACATTACCCGTGATTTCAACCAATTGCCCCCATTCAACGGTACTCGGATCGAGGGTTTTCATC
Source organism: Legionellaceae bacterium (assembly GCA_947470005.1). GTDB lineage: Bacteria > Pseudomonadota > Gammaproteobacteria > Legionellales > Legionellaceae > JAGVJT01. The sequence continues at coordinate 3,761 of CANISA010000023.1, forward strand.
AGATAAATTTCTTTCGATAACGTTGATGAGCCGAGACATAATGCGACTAATTTAGCTTGAAACAGGTCGATGGAAAAAATAAACGTAACAAAATAAGTGTGCGCGTAAAGCCAAAAAATGTAGCCCATAGCAAACAGCATGCCGGTTATCCAAACCGGTGCCATTGTATTGTCCCCTTGCTGTCCTTGCTGTTGAGCCATCCTCTGTTGCACCCTTAACGAAGCAATCAAATTAAAGTATATACTCACTTTCACCGAGATGCGACTTTATAGCGACCTGACTCAATGATCCTCAGACGACGTATCATTCACTAGGCGCCCATGTGCATATTGGTAGATACCCGATGAATGAACAAATCGATTGATATTTTCTAGGTTCAATGATTTATCTTTCAGTGTCAACAGGGATTTTCCGAGTTTATCCAGTGGGGTTTTATCTCCCATCGGTAACACATCGCCTTGACCAACATAGACAGAAACATACGCCTCATTGACCTTGTTTTCTTTTGCTCGAATGGCTTGATTGATGTCTTCTTCATTCGCATAGATGGGGCGTGAAATCATTTGTTTGGGTAAATTGATAACAATACGCTCCCATGCTTGCAGGTTCGCGCCATCCGACGAATACAGGGCGACAAAGACCTCTTGCTGCCCACTACGCAATGCGACGCGATTGGCGAGATGAGACGTTATTTTTGATTTGTCGGGGCTAATAACGACTGCACGGCTTGAAAAATCATCACGAATCGTTCTTAACTTTTTACCAATCACGCGTAAAAACTCCGACGCATTCCATCCCCCCTGCTCAACGAGCGCATCAAGGGCTTTTAAGATCGCATCGGTTTGCTGTTTAGACAATTCATTTTTCATAACGTAAGCAACTGACCCTTGTCAACAAAAAAGAATTTTTTATTCAAGTCACTGAAGAAATTATAGCAGTGATCCTCAAAAAAATCGGGAGAAATCAGCCCTTCTGTCAATTACTTTTTATTTGGCGCGGTAAAACAGTGTGTATTAAGAACACACTCAAGGCATCGATGGAGAAGAAAGGTGCTGTTCAGACACATCACCAATCACATGACGAACCTCAACACAAAAGGCCTGAACCTGCTTTAAAATTTCGTCATTGGCGGGATTACTGCGCAACATACTGATTTTGGACAGTGGCGACTCAATACTCGTCGTAATATCCGCAACAAGTAACTGAACATCTTGAATACTGGGTGCCCTGAAGGGTTCCTTTACTGCGTCTTTAAATGCTAAAAAATTAGTATAACTCATACAACACCCCCTACTCCATTGCTAAGCAATAGAGCGTCAACTTATCCTAAGCTCCATAAGGTATAGAATAACAGAATCTTGCTTAAGGCAATCTTAACTGAAGCAACGTTTTCGTTTTTTTTACACTTTGCTTATCAGAACGCTCTTTTAATCATACATGAGCTCATCCAAGGCGGTGTAATCAGGGATTGGGCCCCCTTGAATTAATTCACTGACCACATCGGTCAAATACAACAAACGCAGCGCGCGAGGCGTGACCTCATCAAACACCGCGCGTAGCCCCAGCAGTGCCCCTTCCGCATCCTCGAACGTGACGCCTAGCCCATAACCTAAGCATAATGAGCAAAGCTGATCGGCACGACGAGCAATAGCAGGCAGCAATCCCGTTAAAGAGAAGACTTCTTCATAACTCACAAACCGATCATTAAGATAAAACTTGGCATTCATCTTGCGCGCGATAAGTGCCATGTTTGTTGAGAGATCACTTGCCATTTAGGTCCACCATGGTCGTGACGACCGCACATTACCTGCAAAGAAATTCCGTAGCCACCGCAAAAAAACAGGCACGGTAAACCCATAATGCTCAATAATGCCAAAAAAAACAGCTGAAACCAACACGAGGATGCCCGTCCACACACGTATATGCATTAAGAACAAAAAAATAGGAAAGGCTGCCCGAGCATCCACTAAAAAAAATCGGGCACTTCGAGCCGAATCGCGCCAATGCGCGCTAGCGGGAAATTCACCTGCCATGCCAACCCCACATCATGACGTTATGATTCAGTATACCGCGCTCAACGCAGAATGCAATTCCCAAAGACTGTCCTGACGCGTTCAAGTTATGCTATGATTTTTCAAAAACCACTCTGCACACCACTGACCATGATTGACATCATCAAAAACCTCATTCGAAGCGCCTGCCAACAGGAGCGCCGCGCGTTACCTAAAGTAGACCAACACATCGCAGCGACCCGAGTGTGTGAGCAAATCCATTCCCTCGATGTTTATCAACAGGCCATGCATATCGCTTTTTATCACGCGATTGACGGGGAAATGGAGCTCTCTACGTTATGGGCGCTCGCAGATGCCGAAGGCAAATCCTGCTACATGCCTCGTCTTCATCATGACAAAACACTGGCTTTCCTCCCCGCAACCCCCAGCACCCCCAACCGAACCAATCGATTTAATATTCAAGAGCCCGACGTTCCCATCGCGTTAGCTACGCCCCCAAACAAACTTGATCTTATGCTCATCCCCCTCGTGGCTTTCGACGAAAGCGGCACACGTTTGGGTCGCGGAGCAGGTTATTACGATCGAACCTTAGCAACAATACGACCGGCCTGCTTACTCGGAGTCGCCTACGCATTCCAACGTCAACGCTTCATCCAACCCGCACCGTGGGATGTCCCACTTACGGGCATCGTAACCGAACTTGGTGTGCATTGGTGCGCGCCTTAACTCAGTGCATCTTCGCCTACTTCGCCCGTTCTCACACGAATAACCTGCTCGAGATCATAAATATAAATTTTGCCATCCCCCATTTTCCCCGTATAAGCCGCCTTGCAAATGGCGTCTATCGCCCCTTCGACCATGCTATCTGGAAGTAACAACTCTATTTTTATTTTTGGCAAAAAATCGACCACGTATTCCGCGCCGCGATACAGCTCCGTGTGGCCTTTTTGACGTCCAAAACCTCGTGTTTCTGAAATGGTAATCCCTGGGACCCCTATTTCAATTAATGCTTCATGCACATCATCCAGCTTAAACGGCTTGATGATGGCGGTAATCATTTTCATGGCTCATCCTTATTGATTTTGCTAGAATTAAGCGCCGCATCATGATGTACGCTGAAGGAGCTCCTCATGTTTGAACCCAGTCAATTCGAAATGTTAGCGAAAAAACTCTACGCCGCACTTCCCCCCAGTTTACAGACTGTTGAAAATGAGATTCAACAACAATTCAAAGAAATATTACAAGCGACCTTTGCTCGCATGGACTTACTCACCCGAGAAGAGTTCGACGTGCAAGTCAAGGTGCTGGCACGCACACGAGAAAAAGTCGAGGCACTGCAACAACACCTCACACAGCTCTTGCAAGAGCGCTGAGAAAGGCCTAGTCTCTAGCGCAGGAATAAGTTAGCGCACCCATCAGGAAGGCACGGTGCGCGTCCAACACTCAGGAGAGTATCAGCATGGGTCTTGCGATCAGCAAAACACGTAGCACCGTCGGGATGCGAGCGCAACCCGTTTCAGTTGAGGTTCATTTAGCGAATGGTCTTCCTTATTTTGCCATCGTAGGCCTTCCCGAAACCGCGGTTAAAGAAAGTAAAGATCGCGTGCGAAGCGCTATTATCAACAGCCAGTTTCAGTTCCCAGGCGGCCGAATTACCGTCAATCTAGGCCCTGCCGACATACCTAAAACGGGCAGTGGGTTTGATTTACCAATAGCCATCGGGATCCTTGCCGCATCAAGCCAGATCCCATCGACTCAACTAGAATCTCATGAATTCACCGCCGAACTTGCGCTCAATGGTCATTTACGTGGCGTCTCAGCCATTATTCCCGTGGTCCTTGCCGCTCATCGTGAGGGCCAAACGTTAATTATAGCCGAAGCGAACGGAGAGGAGGCCGCCCTTGCAGGGCATGATGGCGTATTAATGGCCGGTACGCTACGCGCCGTGTGCCGCTACCTTTGTCAAGGAACACCCCTTTCTCCTCCGCCCGAGCGCCCGCCCATACAGCCGCTGAAGCATGCGGTAGATTGGTCTGATATCAAAGGACAACATCATGCCAAGCGCGCGATGGAAGTTGCCGCTTGCGGCGGTCATAGCATTTTACTCTCAGGCCCACCCGGTAGTGGAAAAACAATGTTAGCCAAGCGCTTTAGTACACTGTTACCTGAGCTCACGGAAACACAAGCCCTCGAGTGCGCGGCCATCCACTCGATCCGCGGCCGCTTACCCAACTTCAATCAATGGCGTAATCCACCCTTTCGAGCCCCTCACCATACGGCCTCCCCAGTTGCCTTGGTCGGCGGAGGAAATCCACCAAAGCCTGGCGAAATTTCACTCGCGCACCACGGGGTTTTATTTCTTGACGAACTCCCTGAATTCAATCGGAACGTCCTTGAAACACTCCGGGAGCCCCTGGAGTCCGGGCACGTTTGCATTTCACGGGCGGCCATCCAAACAGAATTCCCCGCACAATTTCAACTGCTTGCAGCCATGAATCCCTGCCCCTGCGGACAAGCAGGAAACCCTCAGGCCACGTGCTTATGCACGCCAGACAGAATCAACCGCTACCTCACTAAACTCTCCGCACCGTTGCTGGATCGCATCGACATGCAAGTCGTCGTGAACGCCCTCACTGAAGCCGAGTTGCTTAAGCCCAATGACGTGCTTGCGGGCGAAAGCCGTCGAATTCAAGAACGCGTTGCCCGTGTCCGCGAACATCAACTCAATAGACAAGGGTCGCTCAATGCACACTTAAGCTCCAACGATTGCGAAACGTTGTGCGCACTGGGCACTGACGAACGTACTTTTTTAAGCCAAGTATTAACGCGACTAAAGCTATCTGCTCGAGGTTTCCATCGCTTATTAAAAGTAGCCAGAACGCTCGCCGATATGCAAAACCAAGATACCGTCATTTGTTCTAATTTAAAGCAGGCTTTGTCCTATAAGCAAACAGTGCACACCCTACAACGATCGCCGATGACGTAATTTCATTCCCACCCAAAAAACCAAGAGTGCGCCAATCGTCGCACAGAATTGGAGATCCCTCACTTCGTTCGGGATGACGTGGGGTGTTACAGCAAATATTCCACAATCGCCATGCGCATAAAAACACCATTTCGAACTTGCTCCCAAATGCACGATTGCGAACCATCGGCCACCTCGCTATCGATCTCAATCCCTCTATTTAATGGCCCTGGATGCATCACGATGGCGTCTGGTTTGGCATGCGCCATCGCGTGTTGGGTTATCGCATAGTCATGGCGGTAATCATCTAAATTCACGTGGTCGCCGTCGGTTAAACGCTCCCGCTGAACACGCAACGTCATGACCACATCGGCGCCGAGCAAGCCGTCCTCCAACGATGTTGTTGCACGGCCGTAAATTTTCTGCGTCGGTAACCACGGCGTAGGCGCGACAAAAACAAGCTCCTTCACCTGCAGCAATTGGCACATCGCCTGCAACGAGTTTGCCACACGCGAATGACGGATATCTCCCACAACCACGATTTTTAAATCAGGCAAACAGGGCTTTCGCTCAAAGATAGTCATCATATCTAACATTGCTTGCGTCGGATGCGCATGGGCCCCATCCCCCGCATTAATCACTTGAAGTGATGGCGGTGCGCGCATTGCTAGCGACTGAGGTAAGCCTTCCTCCAGGTGTCGAATGACAACCAAATGAACCCCCATCGCCGCTAAAATTTTGAGCGTATCTCCAATCACTTCACCTTTGCTTTCTGACGAGCGCTGAATATCCAGATTCACAACAGACAGGTTTAGATTTTTTGCAGCCAACTCAAAACTCGTGCGTGTCCGCGTGCTGGCTTCATAAAATAAATTAGCCAACGTCTTTTGTGGGTACGACGGGTAAGATGTCGCCTGTTTGAACCACAGGGCGCGCTTGATAAGGCCCATGGCTTCATCAGCGGAGAGTTGCCCCACATCGAGAAAATGCTTCACTGTGTCTTATCCCGCTTCTTGTAGCCACTGCTCAAGGATGATGCAAGCAGCCAAGCTATCAATTTCAGAAGACTTCAGTTTACGATACCCCCCTTCAGCAAACAACTGAGCGCGGGCCTCAACGGTAGATAATCGTTCATCCACGACGTGAACGGGGCAAGGCCAGCGTTTACGCAATTGGCGAGCGAACCCGCGAGCAGCTCCCGTGGTATAGAGTGGGCGTCCATCTAAACAGGTCGGCAGTCCAACCACGAGAGCTTGAGGTTGCCATTGCGTCATCAAGGAGTCAATGAGATCCCAATTCGGAACGCCAGCCATGGCCTTTAATGTGGATAAGGGCGTTGCACGACACGTAAGGCGCTGGCCCACGGCAACGCCTATTCGCTTGTATCCAAAATCGAAGCCAAGATAAACCGGCTCAAGCATGCCCACCACCCTCAACGAACTGATTCATTTTAACCCCTATAGTCAACGCCGCACGCTCCCAACGCTGCTCAAACGGCACCTCAAAGAGCAACTCGGATTTATATGGGCACACCAACCAGCTGTTTTTTCGCATTTCTTTTTCCAATTGAGCGCTATCCCACCCAACATAGCCCAAGGCAACCAACACATCTTTCGGGCCAGCATCTTCTGCGAGCGCGCGAATGATATCATTCGACGTCGTGATGGTCACCTCATCACTTAAGGACAAACTTGAATGCCAATGCCCAAAAGGACGATGAATCACAAAGCCCCGCTCAGGCTGCTCAGGCCCACCAAAAAGAAGGGGCTTATTTTTTTGCGCCATGCTGGTTGGCTCGATGTGCAATTGATCAAACACAAAACCAAGCGGATGGATCATCGGCCGGTTAATGATCAATCCGACCGTGCCCTGTGCCTGATGCTCACACACATAAATAACAGCATGCTCAAAACCCACGTCTTGAACCGACGGCATGGCAATCAACAAATGGTTCCTGAGTGATAAAAGTGTCTCCATCCTTATCCCCTCTTAAACATTTATATCTTAATTATAATCCAAAATCGCTAGGGTCGGTTGACATTTCAACTTTCGAAGCGGGACGTCGGATCCGTGCGATTATTGACCAAAATATGAAATGTCAACAGACCCTAGCCTTTTATGGGGTTCCCCCTGTAAGATAAAAGGCATTATTTCACACCGAAGGAGCTGATGATGCAAGCGCAATCTATCTATGGTAAGTACTCCTATTTGCTTTGGGCTACGTTTGTGGACATCGTTCTTCTGCGCGCACTGTTCGCCATCACGGTCATTGTGCTAATCGGTGTTTACATCTGGGACAGAAAGCAGAAAAAGCACGCTATTTTACGTAATTTCCCCATCATTGGTCACTTTCGTTACTTCAGCGAATACTTGGGTGAGTTTTTTCGTCAATATTTTTTTACAAACGACAGAGAAGAGCTCCCGTTTGGCCGTGCCGATCGCAATTGGGTGTACCGAGCCGCGAAAAACGTTGATACGACCGTTGGGTTTGGCTCAACAAGGCCGTTGCATAGCACCGGGACCGTTTATTTTGTCAGCGCACCGTTTCCTATGCTCGCCACGAATAAGGTCACGAGTCGTTCCATCACCTTCGGCCCTTATTGCCTAACGCCCTACACCACCAGCCATATTTTTAACATCTCAGCCATGAGTTACGGCTCAATTTCTAAACCAGCCATTCTCGCGCTCGCTAAAGGCGCAAAAAAAGC
>CANISA010000024.1 GCA_947470005.1 Legionellaceae bacterium
GAGTACAACTTCATCTTCGTTTGCTGTAATTACTTCCGCTGTCATTTAAAACCACATCATCCATTACTGTGGCTATAGTATCTCACAAACATGGATCTAGGGCTATATCCAGTTTAAATCCTCATCAGCACCGCGTATTTTATATTGCTGAAACTGATTTTGGTCGATTAGATTTTTATCGCCAAATGGCAATCTTATTTGGCTTGGTTCCATCTTATCGACGGTCTCAGCTATGGCGCGACATTAAAAATCATGTGACGGATCTCATCACTCAAAAAAACATTCTGCCGGTGCTCATCATTGACGAAGCTCAAAACCTTCCCTGTGATTTTTTTAGAGATTTTCCGTCTTTTCTTAATTTTGTGTTCGACTCCAAAGACTACATGACTGTCTGGTTAGCTGGTCATCCCGGGCTTGCGCGCGAAATAGATCGGCCAGCAAACTCAGCACTAGCATCGCGAATTCAAGCGCGCTATGAGCTTAAGCCTATTTTGGATCGAGAAGATTTTAAACATTTTCTCTCTCATGGTCTAAACCAAGCAGGTTGTGCGCATAACCTACTATCTGATTCTGGCGTGGAGCTTCTTCGACTCTCATCTAAAGGAAACCCACGCCAAGTTCACCGAATATTGGTTACCGCACTGCGTCTGGCTACTGATAAAAAAATAAACCATCTTCCTGATGATATTATGAGGGAAGCGATCGCCATACTTAAACAAGGTTAACTTAATAATGTCTGTGGTAAAGAGGAGTCTGCACTTTTGTCTCACGTCAATTAGCGTGGGACGAAGGATGCAAATTAAAGCGAGACGTTACAAATGGTCCTTAGGATTAAATGAATAGCCTCTTTTTGACGTAGTTAGCTCCGCTTTTTCTATCTGGTCAAGCATCATCATTATTGATTCCTTTAGGAACTCGAGTGAGCCCGTCTTGCAACTGCAGTCCAGCCTCAAGTGCCTTTCTTCTAACAAATCGTTTGTTGTAGTGAGCAGCTGATCCTGAGTTTTCCTTCCATCCCATTAAGTAAGAGCGCATTTTTTCTTGTTGCTCTTCGCTGGGTGGTTGATCCATAGAGTCCATGTGATTAGAAAAAATTTCATTCCAGGTATGTCGTAATTGATGTCCTGTTAAATTAAATAGAGAGGGTGAGGTATTACGAACTATTTCGACTATTTTCTTATAACCTGATTTAGAAATAGGTAAGCCTTGTGTTGGGCCTGATTTGTGTGTGATGAATAAGAAATCATTTTTCTTGGAATTAGGAATTTTCTTTCTTTCATGAATAATATAGTAGTGTATTTTTTGAGCTAGAGTGTCTTTTAAAGGCAATCTACGATCGAGTGTTTTTACTAATGGTTGGAATGTACGAGGGTCATCTTTTTCATCAGCTCTTCGTGCGATGACCAGCTGGTTTTTTCCAAAATCTATATCACGGATTCGAATATTAAGTAGCTCACCGCCCCTCAAGCCAAGATGGTAGAGCATAAGAAATACTAAGCGATTTCGTGAACGAACGGATTTATCTTTAAAAGGATTGAGTGTTGATTCTGGCCTAAATATTTCAAAGAGCAATGCGATTTGCTCTTCGTTTAAACCTTTATTATCGAAATCGACATTTCGATTGCTTTTTTCTGGTCTTCTGGCTTTCAGTGATTTTTCTAACTTGTTCATTTGAGCTATCGCTAGATTACTTTGATTCATACCAAGTATTTGTGCGGATAACCATGTTAAATAGTGAGCAATCACTGTGATGCGACTATATTCTGTTGTACTGCTTACTTTTTTATGGTGCTCTTTTTTTTTTGAAAAAGGGAGTAGATTGCCCGTGTAAGCATTCCTTCGAAAATTAATTTGGCAAAAATCTTTAAGAGCGTCTAATTCACTTTCTTGAAAAAATCGACCCTCTCGAATTCTTATTTCAATATTTTCGTTTTTAGTATCGAGAAAACCTATGAGCACGGATATGCTGCTCAACGTTGCTTCCATGGCGGAGTATGATAAGGATTTATTTCTAATTTGAGTCGTCACATAAAGATTGGGATAAAATAAAGGCAGGTCAGAATCGCTGTCAATAAGTAAACAGTATCGTTCTCCTGAATTCATCACGAATGTTTTTAATTTGCTTTTCACGATTGTTCGTTAATATTTAGGCAGCGGATTTGTATTTACGAACATCTACTTGAATGCCCGCTTTTACCGCTTCTTCAGCTTGTTTTAATAATTGTGTAGAAATTTTTTGTGATAAATATTCTTCTCCACAATTGTCACACACATCTGCGGGAACTTCTTTAATTACAATCGTTGTATCTGCTCGTTCGAATGTAGCAGTCATTGTTCCGGGTTGAGTATGTCCATGTTTACATACAATGCATTTCATAATGTTTATTTCCTCTTTTCAAAACCAAGCTCCCAGCGAGCTAAGTCAGGTTCATATACTGTTATTATAACGGTAACTGCTTCATCTGTCGCTTCAGCTGTTACGACATGCAACGGACGATTGTTCACAAATCCAAGTCTTAGGCAGCTTGGGTACGGTTGATCTGTAGGGTAATTTTCAATAATTTTACCGGTAGCCAAAACTTCTAATACATCGGTTTCAGATATTTTTCTCTCAAACATTCTGCTAAGCGCATGAAAACGAAATTTTATGTTCAATATATTGTTCCTTAGTCTAGCTACACCATCCAGAAAAATAAGAGTCACAGCCTTGTTTTGTTTTTAGATTTTCAAAAACCCATAACTGATGACATTCCTTTTTTTTATTTTGGATTTTTTCTTTTTTTTCAACAAAATAGCCACCTATACAAACAAATTGATGATTTATCATTAATTTTTGCCATTTTTTTACTTTGTTTCGAGCATATTCGAGTGAAAAGGCTCGACGTAAAGCATACTCATATTTCATAGTTGAACTTGTTTTGACCTGTATGTAGGGACTACCATGTACTATTTTTTCATCTGGATCGTAATCTCCTTTTTCGTACCCTACCGTTACATTTTTTGTGGGAAAACATTGCCAATAATCAAGACCAGTAAATTTTTCTGTAAATGGTTCTATGTTTACCTCATATGTATATCTTTTTAAATTGGCTTCATTCAAGATTCCATAATCGTTTGTAAGCAATTGATAGGGGTATTTTTTAATGCTTTCTGGGGTAACGGCAAACAGTTGCGATGATAGTAATAAACAAATCAGGAGTGTCAAACAAGGATGTTTTTTCATAATGAGCATCCATTTGTTGTACAAAAATAAAGATGTAAAAACCTTTCTATGACTGCCGGTGGAGGAGTTTTTTTTAATACGCCTTTATATTCAGCAACAGCTTCAATCCAAGTAGATTTTCGTCCTAATTTGGAATCTGCAATTACTTTTTTTCTAAACAACCAGCGGATACCAGCACAAATATTAGCTGATGGATCAAGTAACTTTGAATGATCAAAGCAAATGAGATAATTACTTAATTCTCCATGATGATCGGATAAAATATGCATGGTGCCATCGGTAACTTGCATTAAACCACGGGCTCGACCTTGTCCTTTACCGGCAGGAATGTCTGTATTTGGATGAAAACTAGACTCTGAGGCCATTAATGCTTTGACTAAATTGGCATCCAATGGTTCAGGAAAAGAAAATATGTCATTCCAATAGTGAGTCCAGCCACGAATTTCGACATCAAATTTATCTGCATTGGTATAGCCTTGTAATGTACCAGCTTTGGGTCCTCCGTTTAATCGCTGGAAATGTTTTACAGTGATTTCTTGGATTTCATCAAATGACAGAATATCCTTTTTTGAAGGATTAAGTGCGCAATGCTCATGTCTTTCTATGATTTGTCCATTAGGATGCTCTGTGCTAGGAGGCATATGCACAATATGTTTTTTAACAAAGTGTTTTCCAGTAGAGCAGAGTCGCCAGGGATGAATTTTTTCTTCAGATGAGAGAAGCCGCTCTTTATCTTCGATTTCTTCTAGTTCCGCAGTAACCATCAAATTTTCCTTAATTTTTAAGATGCGTGTGTTAAATCGTCGATTAATATACAATAATTTTTTACATAAAGTCATGGTATCACATAATATTATTTATGCAATAATAATCTTTACATTTTTAATCGCTATTAATAATAAAAAACCCCTTTGATATTAAGGGGTTTGATTTATATTCTTTACAAATAAGTCTTAGGTAACCTCTAAAACGGAATATCATCATCCAGTTCATCAAACGCTTCTTGGGAGACGGCTTGTGTGGCGGGAGCGCGCGTCGCAGGTGCACTGCTGGCTCGTTCTTGGCGCGGCTCACCTTGTGCATCCGAATAACCTGATGACGACCCTTTGCTGTCTAGCATTTGAATGTCAGACGCGACGATTTCCGTGGTGTAACGATCTTGGCCTTGTGGATCTTGCCACTTGCGCGTACGTAGGCTGCCCTCGACATAAAGCTTGGAGCCTTTTTTAACATACTCGCCTGCAATTTCACCTAGTCGGTTAAAACACACCACGCGGTGCCACTCGGTACGCTCTTGTTTTTCGCCGGTTTGCTTGTCTTTCCACGACTCCGTGGTTGCAACAGACAACGTTGTGGCGGCATTGCCATTTGGCATGTACCTTACATCGGGGTCAACGCCTACATGCCCAATCAGTATTACTTTATTAATTCCACGTGCCATACACTTCTCCTTGGTGCGATCATTGGAAAATCATTATACCGAATCATGACTAGTTGGACAATTCGTCTGCGTCGCTTCTCGGTTGAATGTCATGGGCGATGCAACAAGGAGCCAAATCAAGGCAACGATTGCATTTGCGATAAAAATTCCAACGCTCCCGTTCATTTGGTAAAGCACACCCGCGAGAGATCCTCCGGCAAAAATACCTAGAAATTGGCTGCTGGAATACACGCCCATGGCCGCACCCTTGCTGGCAGCACTCGCTTGCCTGGATATCATGGAGGGCAGCATGGCTTCGAGCACGTTGAAGACGATAAAGTAGGCTAACATGAAGCCCGCGAAGAAAACCCATGAGTTGCTCATAAACAACAGCCCGACTTGGCAAAGGCCGGTGATAAGAACCGTTGCGATGAAGACTTTTTTCATCTGTTGTTTTTTTTCAGCAACGAAAATAATCGGCACCATCGCGATAAAAGCCACACAGAGAAGAGGCAAGTAGAAATGCCAGGCGGTGTTTAGCTCGCCCTCTGCGATAGCGCCTTGAAGGCGAAGGGGTACCGCAAAAAACGTGGCCGTGAGAATCAGGTGTTGGCAAAAAATTCCGATGTTTAATCGCTGCAAATGAGGATTGATTAATACGCTTTTTAAACGTTCTCGGTAATTTTGTTGTTGTGAATCAGCAGGTCCTGCTATGGGGGTTGGAATCACCCCATGCAGCAGCACGAGTGCGCTGAGAGCTAAAAAAGCCGTGAGGTAAAATATCCCAGAAAGGCCTGCGTATGCTACGATAAAGGGGCTTACAATAAAGGCGACAGCGAAGGAGACCCCAATGCTTGCACCGATGATGGCCATGGCGAGTGTCCGTTGATGGTCTGGCGTGAGATCAGCCAAGAGTGCGATAAGTACGCTTCCGATGGCGCCCATGCCCTGGATGGTTCGCGCGATAATCATACCCGTAACCGAATGGGTGAGTGCGCCGAGTACGCTACCCAAAGCAAAAATCAAGAGCCCTATGGTTAAAATTGGCTTGCGTCCGTAGCGGTCAGATAATAAGCCAAACGGAATTTGCAGTACCCCCTGACTTAAGCCATAACTGCCAAGAGCAAGGCCAATCAACGTCGGCGTAGCGCCTTCCAAATGCGTTGCATACACCGTAAACACAGGAATCAGCATAAATAATCCGAGCATACGGAATGAAAAAATGGCTGCGATGGGTGCGATGATGCGTGAAAAAAGAGGGTTCATTGATTTTCGCTGAGTGCATAAAATAATTTGCAGATGGTACTTCAATTGACAGTTTCTGCCAATCAATGTATTTTCAGCCCTTTTGGCTCAGGGGATGCTCATGTTGCAAACTTTATCAAACAAAGTCGCATTGATTACCGGTGGTGCACGCGGGATTGGCAAGGCGACTGCACTTAAGCTAGCTCACGCAGGCGCGGATATTGCCATCATTTATTACAATAGTTCTGATGAGGCGGCGGCCTTGGTTGAGGTTATTCAAGGTTTGGGGCGCCGAGCGGTGGCCATTCAGGCGAATGTGGCGGATCAACAGTCGGTCAATGATCTGTTTACGGCCTTTAGTCAGACGTTTTCAACGTTGGATATTTTAGTGAGTAATGCGGCCAGTGGCGTGTTGAAGCCGGCGCTTCAGATGTCGACCAAGCATTGGCGCTGGTGCATGGAAACCAACGCGTTAGCACTTAATCATTTGGTTTCTCGGGGAAGAGGCATGATGCCTTCGGGCGGGCGAGTCATCGCGTTATCAAGCTTAGGCGCGCATCGAGCAATCCCAAATTATGCGTTTATTGGTGCGTCTAAAGCTGCGCTTGAGGCCTTGGTACGATCGCTAAGCCTGGAGTTAGCTCACGATGGAATCAGCGTAAACACGGTTTCTGCCGGCGTGGTCGATACGGATGCGCTGAAGCATTTCCCTAATCGAGAGCAATTGTTGGAAGAGTATCAATCGCATGCGCTGGCGGGTCGCCCGTTGTTGCCTGAGGACGTGGCGGATGTGGTCTATTTACTCTGTTTACCCGAGGCGTCGATGATCAAAGGGCAGACCGTGTTTGTTGATGCAGGATATGCCGTGATGGGCTGAAAAAGGTATGATATAATCGCAGGCGTTTTGAACGTGTTGTGCGCTGAGGATGATGAATGATTAATCTAGAACGTGTGTATCCCAAAGTTAGGGAAATAATTGCTGATGTGTTGGTGATTGATGAAGATGATGTTTCGTTAACCCGTCGTTTGATTGGCGACTTGGGGGCTGAGTCCATTGATTTTCTTGACTTGGTGTTTCAATTGGAAAAAGAATTTGCCATTAAAATTCCCCGCGGGCAATTAGAAAAAAATGCGCGTGGTGAATTGACTGAGCAAGAGTTTGAAAAAAGTGGTGTTCTCACAGAAAATGGCTTGGTTGCATTAAAAAAATACTTAAGCGAAGTCCCTGAGTCGCAATTCAAGGCCAACATGAAAGTCAATGAGATCCCCATGCTCTTTACCGTGGAAACGTTTTGCAAATTGATTGTTTCGGCAATTAACGCACAAGCCACACAGGAAACGCCAGCCTGATGCGTTTTTTATTCGTTGATCGCATCATTGAATTATCCCCTGGCACAGTCGCCCGGGGAGTGAAGCATGTGACACGCGACGATTATTACCTCTCTCAGGACAACGAAGGGGCATGGTGCTTTATCCCCTCGCTCATCGGCGAGACCATAGGCCAGTTGGCCGCGTGGAACGTGATGATGAGCAATGCGTTTACAGCGCGCCCCGTGGCGGGGATTGCGTCCTGTGCCTCCTTGGTAAGACCCGTGTATGTGGGAGAGACTCTCGTGCTCGAAGCGCACTTGGATGTGTTGGACGAGACCGCCGTGCAATACCATGGGGAGGCTCGCGTCGGCAATGAGGTTGTGTTTCGTTTGGATGGGGCATTGGGTCCATTGCTGCCCATGACGGATTTTATTGACGAGGCGGTCGTTCGTCGGCAATTTGATGAAATTAATCGGCCGTTGCTGTTGCCGAATGATTATGGTTTGACCCTGGCTGGGAGCTCTCCGTGTGTTGAACCGCACGCTCATGCGCCACGAATGGTCTTTGATCAGGTGACGGAGTCGCAGCCTGGTGTTCGTTTGACCGCGGTGAAACGCATCACGCGGGCGGCGTCGTATTTTCCTGATCATTTTCCCAACAAACCCGTCTTGCCGATGACGGTGTTACTCGAATGTTTTTTAAATTTGGCGAATGAGTTTATCACACGCGCAGGTTTTACACAGGCATATGCTTGCCGGGAGATGCGTCGAGTCAAGATGAGTGATTTTATTTTCCCTGGCGATGTCGTCGTGGGGATGATAACCCTGAAACACCAGGCGACACATGAACTTGTGTTGACGTGTCGTAGCGAAGTGTTAGGCAAGCGAGTTGGTGTATTGGAATTAGTGATGGCATTGAAAGGGCAAAGTGAATGAATAAACGACGTGTTGCAATCACGGGAGTGGGTGTTGTGTCGCCATTAGGCCATGATGCACCATCCACGTGGCAAAATCTCATGGCGGGCGCCTCTGGCGTTGCGTCCATTGAGCAATTTGATGCAAGTGGTTTTCCCACGCGGATTGCGGCTGAAGTGAAGCGATACACTCCGCGCCGCCTGCGAACAGGGAAACACAGCCGTTTTGCGATGCCGTTTACGCAGTTTGCCTTGGACGCGGCAGGAGAAGCGTTTGCTGATGCGGGAATCATGCCGAATCAGCATGACTCTGCGCGATGGGGCGTTGTGGTTGGCAGCGGAATGATGACGGCGGACTTTGCCTTGTTGCAGCGATTTCAAGAACTTTGCGCGACAACGGGCGAGGTGGATTGGGCTCAATTGCAGCGCAATGCGAGTGAGTTTTATCAGCTGGTTGATTTTGGTAAAACGGCGGCGAACAGTGGGTTGTCCATGTTGATTCAAGAATTTGGCATCACGGGCTACGCGAATTCGGTTCATACCGCATGCGCCTCCGGGGGCCAAGCCTTAGGTCTCGCGATGCAAGTGATTCGTCGAGGGGAAGCGGACGGTATCCTAGCCGGTGGATTTGATTCAATGATTAACCCCCTAGGTGTTTCCAGTTTTTGTTTATTAGGCGCCTTGTCGACGCACAATGAGACGCCAGAAACCGCGAGTCGGCCGTTTGATGGCACGCGAAATGGGTTTGTGTTAGGCGAGGGTGCTGCCTTTTTAATCTTGGAAGCCTGGGATAAGGCCGAAGCGCGTGGTGCGCGAATTTACGCTGAATTAGCGGGCCAAGGCAATACACTCAGCGCCTATCGGATAACCGACTCGCACCCAAGCGGGGATGGCGCCATTCAGGCCATCGAGCGCGCATTGAAGGATGCCGGTGTGAAACCTTCTGATGTCGATTACATCAATGCACACGGGACATCAACGCAGATGAATGATTTGAGTGAGACCAATGCCATCAAGGCTGTTTTTGGGGAACAGGCAAAAAAAATGCCGATTAGCTCCACTAAAAGCCAAACAGGGCACCTCATTGCCGCGGCAGGTGCGCTTGAAGCGGTTTTATCGGTGTTGGCTATTCAAGAAGCCCATGTACCGATGACGAAAAACAGGACGGTTCCCGATCCCTCGTGTGATTTAGATTACGTGACGGAGGGCGTGCGCGAGAAGGCATTGGGTGTCGTGCTTTCCAATTCCTTTGGGTTTGGTGGGTCGAATAGTTGTTTGGTTTTCAAGCATCCAGAATTGAGCGGAGAGGGTTCATGAGTCAGGCTAACCGCGTTTTTGTAACAGGGCTTGGGGCGATCTCTTCGTGTGGAATGACGACTGAGGCAACGTGGACTTCCGTGTTGGCCGGTGACAGTGGTATTGCTGAGATTAATGCGTGCGATTTATCGTCTTGGGATTATCGTCTGGGTGGTGAGCTGAAAGATTATCAACCGGCGAAAATGCTGCCGGACCGCAAGCTCATGAAAGTTATCTCACGGCAAGACACCATGGGTATCCTTGCTGCTGTTCAGGCCATTGAAGACAGCCAATTGATTCCTTATCGTAATACCTTAAGTGACGTTGACTCATTTAACGATGACACGGCTGTTTATGTCGGTTCCCCGGGGAATAAATACTGCCAGCAATATGATTTTTTGCCGTTGATGGCTAAAACAAAAAGCAATCTACCGGCGTTTGCTGAACATTTATTCAGTGAAGTTCATCCGATGTGGTTGTTACGTATTTTACCGAACAACGTCCTGGCGTATACCGGGATAACTTATGGGTTTAAAGGCGAGAATCATAACATTGTGAACCATGCGGCCAGCGGCATGCAAGCAATCCTCGAGGCTTACCACGCCATCCGATCAGGGCTCGCTTCACGCGCTGTTGTGGTGGCTTATGACGTAGGTACCGAGCCACAGGCGTTGTTTTACTATGAGCGCTTGGGCGTGTTGAGTGCGCGCCATTTAAGACCGTTTGATCAAAGCCATGACGGTACAATCTTAGCTGAAGGAGCCGCAGCACTTGTGTTAGAGAGCGAAGCGAGTGCGCGTGCACGTGGGCGCACGCCATACGCTGAAATTTTAGGCGGCCGTACAGAAACCGAAGGTCGTGGTTTATTTGCGCTTGATCCCGAGGGTGCACCGTTGGCTTCGCTATTAACGCGAACGCTAGAAGAGCTACAATTAAGTCCCGCTGATCTCGGTTTGATTGTGGCCCATGGCAATGGAAACCCAACGTCTGATGTGAGCGAAGCCCGCGCCATTACAACCACACTCGGCCAGCATCACGTACCGGTCACGGCGTTCAAATGGGCGATGGGGCATACGTTGTGTGCGTCTGGGGTGTTGGATGCTGTCTTGGCGACAGAAGCACTGCGATCGAAATTGATTCCTGGCATTGCGAATTTAAGCCGAACGGCTGATGCGTGCGCCGCATTAGATCTCTCCAATGCAACACGCCGCATCACGGGCGGCTCACATGCGTTGCTGATCAATAGAGGCTTTGGCGGAATGAACGTGTCCTTGGTGATGAAAGCCTGTGACTAACGTCAATGCGCAAATTGAAGCCTTGCGGGTGTCGTGGGCAGGGCGATTCGTTCACCGGGTCATGCCTTATCGTCGACGGATTGTTATGGCAAATATTGATCAAGTGTTTGGTGAACGGTTAACACCTGCGCAAAAAACACACCTCGCCAAGG
The DNA here is from genome assembly GCA_947470005.1 of Legionellaceae bacterium. Lineage (GTDB taxonomy): Bacteria > Pseudomonadota > Gammaproteobacteria > Legionellales > Legionellaceae > JAGVJT01. The sequence continues at coordinate 10,856 of CANISA010000024.1, forward strand.
CGTTTTATTCCCACCTAGTTACATCCATCAAAGAAACCATTCAACTTCGGTTCATCAGTGAAGATTCTTTAAAGCAGCGCGTCGACGTTCGTGGACACGAACGCTTGTTAGACATCGCGGCCCTGGGGAATGGCGTATTGGTTTTAACGGGTCATTTTGGCAGCTGGGAAGTGGCTCCGATTGGTGGCATACTCAACTTCAAGCAGTTTCAAGGCCGGTTTCATTTTATTCGTCGAACATTAGGAATAAAAGCCCTCGAGCGACTCTTATTTCGTCGTTATTATGAGGCTGGATTGCATGTTATTACTAAAAAAAATGCATTGCAGCACGTAACAGATGCATTGGCTCAAAACGATGCCGTGGTTTTTGTGTTGGATCAGCACGCCTCGCTCGTGAACCGTGATGGGATTGCCGCTGAGTTTTTTGGAA
>CANISA010000025.1 GCA_947470005.1 Legionellaceae bacterium
AAACATCATGGCGAAAATTTAGACTGGAATGTGAGTGCTCACGCAGCGTATAGAAATTAATAACAAAAAAGTCACAATGTTCTAAAGATGAGCCATAATTAGAGAAGTTATACCAACTTTGTGAGAAACATCATGCCCGAACACATAGGAACAATTCAAGGCACAACCATCAACGAGCCGAAAACAAGCGATCGCCTACACAATGAAAATTGCTGCAGCTATTTAAAGCTGGTAAGCCTGAACTCCTCGGCTGTACTCGCGCTTCTATCCCCAGACCTTCTGAGCGAATTGACCCACACTCAAGAAAATACGTTTAATCCGAGTACATCTTATGGTAATTTATACACCCGATTTTTTGATGAGGTAGAAGAAAAAATCGATCGCATGCTCCAAGAAGCCCCTGACTCAAAAAACGAATTAAACAGATTCCTTATTTCTCTTTATGAAAATAACAATAAGATTTTAGAACATACGTATGAAACCATTAAACACATCACCGGTGCCCAACGGCCTATCTCTCGTAACCTTGAGGCATCCATTGAGCATCATGTCCGTGATCAAGGAACACGAATTAACGCAACATCACCGGCAGTCGAAGGCTCCGCGTTGGGGCGATTTAATGCGACGTGGTGGGCAACTAAATTCAATCCGATGCATACAACCAGTTTAGCAACGGAACGACATTACCGTTGGAGTAAAGAAGAAACTGTGAAAGAATGTCGTTTTGGCACACAAGCCCAACGCGATGGCAAAACAGTGCGTGTTAGTCCATTATTTAAAGCCTACTTAAGCGCGAAACAAGATCCAGCCGATCCTGAAAAAATTACCCATGTCTATATCAATAATTTAGCTCGCAATAGAACCGATGCGGAGGGCGTAAAAGAACGTGCATTATCGCTCTCGCTAGAAGAGTTAGATAAACCGGGCTCACCCTGCAACATTGCCGTGATTACCCTTCCTGCTGATAAAGGATTTTTAAGTACAAATGACTATAAAAAAATAAAACCTAAACATGAGTACAGCGCGGTTAAACAGGCATTTTTGGCCATTGCAAGTCAAGATGAGACTGACGACTTTCACATGAGTCCCAAAGTGCGTTCTCTTTTATTTAAAGACCAGCAAGAGAACCTACTCAATGGGCTGATTGATAAGAGCTTTAACGCAATGGGCATTAAACCAGGAAGCAAGCTATCTGATGCTGAACGACAAGCGGTGTGGTTTCATTTTATAAAATATGAATTAGCGAACCATATTATTGAAACACTCAAACCCACGACCCTTAATTTTTCGTGTAAAGATGCCATTGATCGAGGCGGGGTATCGTCGGCTTACTATAATTTGATGAAATCGTTTAACACCCCACAACCCATGAGCCGAGAAGAATTCGATTGCGCCCTCCACGCCGCACCAACCATGGTCAAGGCGCGAGGGATGAATCACCACGTTATTCGAATCTGGAATGCCGTTAACCAGTATGTGAATAACAATCAAGCAGCATTAATAAATAACCCCGATAAAGCATGGCTTATCGAGTGGCGTGATCTGAATTGCCCCCACGCACGTATTGAAGGCCTATTAAAGCAACGTGTAAGCGAATGCATCGCTGAACTAACGAACGCGCAAACAAAAGCGATGGATGCATTAACGCACGTGCGACCTGAAGATTGGTCCGAGGAAATAAATGAAGCAAACACCAAAAAAGTGGCGGGCATTAAGCAGGCATTAATCCTCTTAACCCACATCCAAGAACAAAGTCATCTCGGCGCGAGTGGTAAGCGCCTGCTATTAGAAGCAACCCTTTGTACAACAAAGATGGCATTGCATCCTGAAAAAATCGATACAAAACAACAAGAGGACTACAATGCGTTAGCTGATAACATCCGAATCCACTACCCGATATTCCAGATGATCGCGGGCCTTATGAAAAGCTTTGCAGCCATTATTTTATTCGTGCCTTCCCTCGGTCAAACAAAAGAAACGATTAAATCAGGCTGGGCCACAACAAAAGCGGGGTTTGAAGCAACCCATAGGCAAGGGATACAAGCCGACATGAAGCTGCATCTAGATCATCTAAAACAAGATGACCCGCAGCGCCCCAAACAAAAAGACACTCGCTTAAAAGGAGATTAGTTCAATTGTTGGGTCTAGACCCAGCATTGCTGCCAAAACCACGGAAATTACGGTAGACCCCAAAAATCTCAGCCCGCGCCGTGTTTGCCCTTCCTATAAATATGCACTTGCTGAACCACTGGCTCGAGCCAAGGTCCTGATATTTTGTACGTGTAGCCCGTCACCATATCCATCCCTTGGTTAATCATTTTACTGGCAGCCCATGTTGCAATGCCAGCGATTGGCCCACCGGCAATCGTGGCGACCACAGGTAAGCTCGCGGTGATATGGGGCGTCACGTGCAAATCAAGATCATAAAGTCGCTTATTCAAATCAAGCTGCCCTTTCATGCTCGCATAGGCTACTGGACCATCAATGGTGCTGCTATCCGTGCTCATGACCCCATCCTTCAACACAAAACGACCCTCAAACTGATCAAAACTATAACCCGCTTTGGCAAGATCACTGAAATCCAGCTTCAAGCGACGAGGGATCGTTTGTAAGCTTAAAATACTAAGCAGCTTCCCAAGACCTAATTTTTTCTCGGTTTCTGGATCGAGATGCGTAATACGGCCATGATTCACAACGATACCAATATCCCCTGTCAAATGCTTGAGGGAAAAATCACGGGGGTCGCCCGCCCATCCTCCATTAAATAAAAGCTCCCCGTCATGCGCTTCGACAACCGGGGGAATTTTCCACAACAGAAGGAGCTTTTCTAAATGATTCGCTTTGAATGAGGCCTGCATACTTGTTTGATTCACGCCAGCATGCTGCTGCCACTCGCCTGACAACGTGACAACATAAGGGTCTGACTTGATGCTGCACTCATCCACATGCCATACATTCGTCCGGCTTGTGCTCTTTAATGACACCTGCCCCACATCCATGTCATCTACGTTCAACGCATCGATTCTTAACGCTAAATTTGGAATTTGATCCGGCCTCAGCGAATCATGTGGTTCTTTGTTCGCGTTTAAGGCCGGCTTTGATTTAACCCATGACAAATGAGACACATGACCGCTTAACATATCTGACGTGGGTTGATAATGTAATTCCGCCGACACATTGGCTTGACTCACCAAAATAGACCATGGCTCTTCAGGGGTTCGTGCAGCATGGATACTCATGTCCTGATACGTTTGGCCAAACAAGGACACAGAGCCCAACGTTAGATCAACCGAACGAAAACCCTTCAATCCATTCGACGTAGCCGATGCCGGGGGAAGCTTTGCTAGAGCGCTTCGCCACAGCGACCAGTCTACTTCACTCAATTTCCCCTCCAGCGTAGCCCCTGGCAACGTATCGGCTTCTGCATGCTCACACCCAATACACACCGCCCCTCGTTGCAAGACGAGGGCTTGCCCTTGTGCCGCTGAAAACGACAGATCCGCATCCAGTCGCTTGTCATAATTCATGCGCAAACGGATCCCTTTTTCCGCATTAAAATCCGCATCCAACAACAATGGAGCATGCTCTTCGCGCGTTTTACCGAACGGTGCAGGAAGATCAACACTGGCTCCCTGCAAGGAGCTACTTACACGTACATGATCCCACGCGTTTGGATCGTCAACCAACGTAATCACACTGTCCACCGCCACGCGGCCTTGCATCAAGGCAAACAGTGGAAAACGCCATTGTTCACGCATCAAGGCCAACGCAAACTCACCGACAATCTTAATTTGTGTGGCCGGCTTCGGATCGTAAAGTGAACGAATCAGTAAGGTGATGGGATCGTCTAAGAAAGAAGCCTGCAGTGTGCTCTCTAACACACCATGCTCATCAAACAACAAGGTCCCAGACACGTGCTGTACCTCTAGAGGACTCAACGCGTGGTGGATCGTGGCATCATTGTTATTAAAAAGAACCGAACCACGGACCAATACCGTATCATTTTCAGGATATAGGGGAACGGCTAAGGCCAGATCTAACCCCAATATCTGTTGAATTGAAAGTATCTTTAATTTCAGTAAATGCTGACGTAAAGGCGAGGAAAAAACATACGCGAGCATTTTATCTGCAGGCGCATCAACGTTCCCATGAACCAATAACGTTTCCTGCCCCAGCCCCAATTCGGAGACCTCAAGATTAACTTTCTCAGCAACAAGCCCTTGTTCTAAATCAACATGCAGCACATCGGCGGTTAAGACCCGCTTATCTACGCGCAAATAGGCATCAATATCACGAGCCAACGGCCACTTTCGATGAAAAAACAGATCCACACCATTGAGTGAGGAGGTGATGGAGAAGTCTCCCGGATGACGGTCAAATGGGAAATCAGCCAGCGCACCATTCAGTAATAAACGGCCGTTGATCTGCCCTATACGCTTCACATCCTGTTTGAGCCAAACCTCTAATTTAGGTTTCAGATAAGCAGAAGGAATGTATGGAAGCCACACTTGGGCGTCTTTGGCTGAAAATTCGCTCGTCAACTGCAACACCCCGGGTGATTGCGTCGAGACCTCATCAAGCACGCCGCGAGCACTTAATAACAAATGTGAATGTTCAAGAATAAGATGATCCAAACTAATTCGCCAACCTTGGTTCAGCGCCTTCCAATCCATGGCCATGTTGATGGCCTTAAAATGCAGGGGCGGTTGGTCCACCAGCGCAAGCGTGGTATCTACTCCATCCAACTCTAGCCGGCCAGATTTAGGCTCCCAATACAACGCACCCGATACGTTCGTCACCGCAGGAATAGCGTCCTTGGCCTGCCAGCCCAACTGAGAAAACCGTGATAAAAAATAATTAATGTGGCCCTCACGAAAACCCAACTGACTGTTGTCAAACTGGCCGTGAGGCTTCATGGCCAGCACGGACATCACGGCAGCAGGCCAATCAAACAGGCGCGCTAGCATGGGCTCAAGCATCAAGGTTTTCACAAAAAGCCGATACGCGTGATCGGATTGTTTATAATCCAACACGAACGCATTCTCAGGCCACATTTTTTGAGGTGTTTTGAGTTGAACGTGATCCGCACTCCATTGCCAACCCTGCGTGGTGGGCTTCCATGCTAGATTGGCGGCGAATCGATCGATCGTTTGCTGAGTCAACGCACCGCGTTTACGCCACTGACAATCTCGCACATGCACCGACGACTGCAATTGCGTGACGTGCCCGTCCTGAAGCTGTAACCAGACCTGAAGTCGGCCCTCGCCCTTCTCCACCGAATAAGGATGCTCCGCAAAAAGCACCTGCCATGGCGCTAACTGCACATGTGTTGCTGAAAAAAATACATTCCCTTGCGCGGTGGACATTGGATCAGAGGAAAACGATAGATCGCCCAGCAACGACAACACAGTCGGCACCCCCTCGCCTAGCGTCGCGCGACCGTTCACTCGATAATGCCCCCGACGATGAGCCGCCTGAATGGTCAATGTATGAAGAGGGACAATGGTTCCATCGCGCAGATGCACCGTGGCGGACACGTCCTTCATGATAATTTTTTGGTGCAGAAGCAACCAGCGAACAACAGGCAAATACGATCCCGTTGTCATGGAAGGGAACTTATCCCCCTGCCGAATCCCATCAATGTGCCAACCCGTTTCACCTTGTCGCACGGTTAAATGCACATCGTCAATGAATAAAACACCGGGCTGAACTTGCCAATGCCACAGCGAGCTCACCAGATTAACCCCGACCAGCAATTTATTCAGCTGCAAGACAGGAACCCCTTGCTGAGACACCAGCACCTCATCCAATTTCAACACGGGCTGAAACCAGTACCAGCTGGTCTGCATCGTTTTGATGGTCACGGGCTCACCGAGAAGCAGGGAAAATTGATGTTCCATCTCGCCTTTGTGTTGGTTGGCCCACGGTGTAAGCGCGCGAACGAGAGTAATAAGAAGAGCCATGACAACAATCACGCTAGCCAGCAGGAACCAGCCTCTTTTGATCCACCGTGACGCCGGTTTTTTAAGGCGCGGAACCACGAGCACCTCCTTCATCCACCACATCCACCCCCTTCGGAGGAGTAAATTGAAACACGCTCGCCGGCAAAGCAAGGTTCGTCTTGATGTGCTTAAAGTGTACGGTTGTGTGCTGACCTAACGGATCAAATAATTCCATCCCGCTCAACACGTCCCCCTCGAACTGAAACGTCACGTGTTTGAAGTCAGTCTGTCCTGATTTGGAACGCAAATCAAAATCACTGTGATGACCTGTTTGTTTCACTGAGATATCAAACGACTTCGACCAATTGGCCTCATCATCACTGAGAAATAGTCCCGCACCTGCCTCCATACCGTGCGCTTGTTTTTTTACAGTCACCTGCTCCAGGTCAACATCATAAACCCATAAACGTGTCCCATCCGCAAGGACCAACTGGGGCATTGGATGCAGCGTCTGCCACCGAAAACGCCCAGGCCTAGCTAACGCCATCTCACCTGAACTTCGTGAAATTTCACGGGTATTGGAATGAATCACTTGGCTAAACGTCGCCTGCATCGTCCGAATGGCCTGAAGTTTCTTCTGGAACATATCCGTCGCGCCATCACTCCATGCCTGCGATACCCAGCACAACAAAACAAGTAAGGACGCTTTTCTCATGTTCATTCCTCATTCATCGATGTCACCAACACATCTCGAAAACCACCATCCAGGGGCCCGACCACCCCTGTGCGCTCCATTTCATCCACCAGGCGCGCCGCTCGATTGTAACCAATTTTAAACCGGCGCTGCACAGCAGACGTACTGGCTTTACGGGTTTGAAGTACAAACTCAACCGCTTCATCATAAAGCAAATCGGTTTCTTCCGTTTCCTCTCCGTAACTGCCTTCGTTTCCGTCGCTACTGTTTTGAGTGATGGCATCAATGTATTGCGGCGCGCCTCGTGCTCGCCAATCATTGGCGACACGATGGACTTCTTGATCGTCCACGAACGCGCCGTGCACACGAAGCGGTGCGCCTGTCCCTGGGGCTAAAAATAACATGTCCCCATACCCCAATAATGACTCAGCGCCTTGCTGATCAAGAATCGTACGCGAATCAATTTTGGACGACACTTGAAACGAAATACGAGTTGGAATATTCGACTTGATAAGACCCGTGAGCACATCAACGGACGGCCGCTGCGTCGCTAAAATTAAGTGAATCCCTGATGCGCGCGCTTTTTGAGCAATGCGAGCGATGAGTTGCTCTACTTTTTTGCCGACCACCATCATCATGTCGGCTAATTCATCAATGATAACAACAATATAAGGCAATGCGACTAAGACAGGCGCCTGATCGTCCATGCCCTGAACCGGCTTCCAGAGCGGATCGATCAAGGGTTCCCCCTGCTCGAACGCCTCGGTGACTTTCGCGTTAAACCCAACAACATGACGAACACCGAGGGCCGCCATCAAGCGATAGCGCCGTTCCATTTCTTCCACGCACCAACGAAGTGCACTGGCCGCTTCCTTCATGTCCGTGACAACTGGCGTTAATAAATGCGGAATTCCATCGTACACTGATAATTCCAACATTTTAGGATCAACCATAATCATCCGTACTTGTTCAGGGGTGGCCCGAAACAACAAACTTAAGATCATCGCATTAATCCCGACGGACTTGCCCGATCCTGTCGTCCCGGCGACCAACAAATGCGGCATTTTAGCCAAATCAACCACCATCGGATGACCTGCGATATCCACACCGAGCGCGAGCGTCAAGGGCGAGTGTGCCTGTTGATACACGTCAGCAGAAAAAACATCCGAGAGCGCGACCGTCGCGCGATAGGGGTTCGGCAACTCAAGACCCACCACCGTTTTTCCTGGAATAATTTCCACCACACGCACACTCAGAACAGACAGTGATCGTGCCAAATCTTTTGAAAGGGCCGAAAGTCGACTGGCCTTCACCCCGGCTGCCAATTGTAATTCAAAGCGAGTAATGACAGGCCCTGGGTGAACGGCAACGACATCCACTTGAATGCCAAAATCCGATAAATGTTGCTCCAGATCGCGTGAAAGTCCTTCTAACTCATCCGGCGTGTAGCCTCCCATTGGTTTGCCCGGTTCGCCTTTATCAAGCAACGCCAGCGGAGGTAAGCCTGCAATCATGGTGGGAATCGTAGCAAATGTCGCCTCGTTTGCGATGCGCACCGGAGAACGGACTTTTTCCACCGCAACGCCTAACAACGGGGACGCTCTTTCTTTTTTAACGCGCACCAATGCGCGCTCAGGACGAATCAGTATGGGCGCATGAATAGGGACCACTTTTTGAAAACGATGCTGTAAACTACGAACTGTGCCGCGTAACACAGCATATCCTACCTGAGCTAAGCGCCACATTCCACGCAACAGAAACAAGGTGTAACAACCCAAGCGCTCCGTGACATGAATCCATGAAAGCCCCGTGAGCCACGTCACACCAACCAAAAGCACAGCCGACAAGAGCAAAAACGTGCCTTCTAAATTTAAAATTTGATAAAGGCGCTTCGCCAAAACCTGCCCGAGCAAGCCACCCGATCCGTAAAAAGTAGACACCTTCCCGAAAACCAAGAGCTTAAGCAGCCCACAGCCGCCAACCAACAGAAGCAACAGACCGACACCACGCATCAGAAGCATGGGTTTATCCACCGTACGAAGGGCACGATGATCATGCAAAATAACCCATGCCAAATAAGCAACGCCCACCGGGAGCACATAAGCTAAGTAGCCAAACAACCAGTACAAGGCATCCGCAAGAAAAGCCCCCACCTGCCCACCCGCATTAGTAATGTGCAATGCCCCGTGTTTTGTATAAGACGCATGAAACCAACCAGGATCGGTTGATTGATAGGTCGTCAGCGATAATAAAACGAAAAAAGCGACCGTCAGGGCCAAGATAAAACTGCCCTCACTTACGCGCTTAATTACAAATGGTGGCCAGGCCGTTTTCGGGTCGCCTGCCGGGTGAGCCCTGTGCTGTTTTTCCATGGGTATTTAAATGCATCATGTTTTGTCATACTATTTCGCATCTTAACACAAATCAGAAGGAAGGCAGATACGATGCAAGCACACAATCATCACCGCTTGATTATTCTCGGATCGGGCCCAGCCGGCTACACAGCGGCTGTTTACGCAGCGCGAGCCAATTTAAACCCCGTCTTAATAACAGGCATGCAAGCTGGAGGACAATTAACCACCACCACCGACGTGGATAACTGGCCCGGCGATGTCGAAGGACTACAAGGGCCGGCACTCATGGACCGAATGAAAGAACACGCAGAACGCTTTGAGACGAACATTATTTTCGATCATATTGTCCGTGCGGACCTACAACAACGCCCATTCGTGCTACAAGGTGACTCCGAATCCTATACGTGTGATGCACTCATCATTGCGACCGGCGCGTCTGCACGCTACCTAGGTCTGCCGTCTGAGACCAAATATCAAGGCCGAGGTGTCTCTGCTTGCGCCACGTGCGATGGCTTTTTTTATCGAAACAAAGCCGTTTGTGTCATCGGAGGAGGAAACACCGCTGTCGAAGAAGCCTTGTATTTATCCAACATTGCCGCATCAGTCACGTTGGTTCATCGACGAGATACCCTGCGCAGTGAAAAAATTCTGCAAGATAAACTATTCGAAAAAGCCAAAAACGGCAACATTCGTATCTTATGGCACCATGCATTAGATGAAGTCCTAGGCAATGATGTAAAAGTCTCTGGCGCACGTTTACGTAACGTCAACACAGGCGAATGCCAAGACCTGACCGTCGACGGCGTCTTCATCGCCATCGGCCACACACCCAACACCGAGCTGTTCAAAGACCAACTGGACATGCCCAATGGCTATTTGACCATTCGCTCAGGCCTCGAGGGCATGGCAACTGAAACCAATATCCCCGGTGTCTTTGCGTGTGGCGATGTCGCGGATCACGTGTATCGGCAAGCGGTGACGTCCGCTGGGTTTGGTTGCATGGCGGCGTTGGATGCGGAAAAATATTTAGACACGTTGAGTTAACCATACAAAATAACAGACGCTCATTTTTTGCTACTGTTAAGTGATTGAAGGGTCCAGGCCTGAGGGATCGACACTTATTTTTTAGCCGTCATTGCGAACGCGAGTGAAGCAACCCAGGCCTTTTGGAGTCTGATTATTCCTGAATTTTGCACGCGAATTGAACAAAAATTAGTCCACTCAAGGCCATGCTCACAACATCTGCAAAATTCAAACCCCCTGGGTTAATAGTATGGACCCTACCACTTTTAAAAGGCTTCTATGTGAGCCAGAATGAAAATGTGAAGTTCATTCAAAAAAAATGGAGGATCCATAGTGAGTAATATTAAAGTATTAGGTATTGATTTGGCCAGCGATTCCCGCTTAAATCGTATGCCAGCCTAAAAAACACAGGCATGTTTTAAATTTGATCAAATAAGATTTTGACATCCCTTAAACTTCCTTTTCAAACCAAAGAACATCATACCCTTCTCTATTAAAAGAGCACCTACAGGCAATAAAAACCAAGAACGAACGATTTTTATCCGCTCAAGATCAAGCAATTAACCACCCACTTCCAATCGGAGGTGGTCTAGAGCTTGGGTCACCAATAAAAGTATACAAATGATACCAGCTTTCCCAGATACCAATATCAATGCGATTCCGCACTTGGTCGATTAAAAAAGCAAGCATCATGAGCATGGTCATCACAGAGCATAAATTATTATAACCATGACCATAATTATGCTCAAAATTGTAACCCTGATTTTTAAGTGTATTGAATGTTTCATTCTCGATTTTCCATCGAGCGTGCCCAGCACGCATGACTTCATAGACATTGTCTGATGTTAGAGATAGCTTGGTGACCCAACTAAAATGTTGCTTGCGTCCATCTTTTTTAGTTTCCCAATAATCCAGCACATTCACACGATAATCATAGTTGGCATCATTTAACGGCACACTTCACGGTGATCAGGGTGAACAAGCACTGCGCCTAACATGTGATGATAATATTCTATGCGGCCATTCCTATGGTGTTTTTCACAACAGCATTCGCAATGCACTTTTTCTGATGAGAACTGGCCTGTCCCATCCAATGAAAATATATAATGGCCATTCAAATAACGGTATGACTCTGATGCAGTCTTGCCAACTGTATTTTGAATTTTTAATCACTTTAAATTGTTCTTGAAGCAAGCTGTGCTTCACTATTTTATGCAAACCATCTGCTGATAAATGCCTCCTG
>CANISA010000026.1 GCA_947470005.1 Legionellaceae bacterium
AAGAGAAATAAGCTTGATGAATCTGTTCTCGTAAAGGTTTTTCTCCGGCCTGTATCGTGTCTGGAGTATTTATATTAGGTAATACAAAAAATCGTGCTGAGCTTCCATGACAGAAAAAGCCAGTGTTAAATTTTGCACAGAGAGACCTAGCCAGCTTTTCTTGCTTTTTTGTGGTTATTTCAGTGCATGCATCAACGTGATAGTCCTCGTCATACGTACCAAAAAAGCTTAATCCACTGTGTGTGTTTAATAAACCTAATAATGCTGTTTCATGGCAACGATTGTTTTCAAATGTAGCATCAAGTATATTTTTATCAAATGGATGGAATCCATGATGTTGCGCAAAAGTAACCAGCGTATTAACATTTGAATTAATCAGATTCATGTCAATGGGTGCAGGTATTGCTGGCGGAGTATCCACGGCTAAAACGTTATCATAATCATATGGCAAAAGATAAGACGATTGATCATGGCGATACGTATTCGCATGCCCTACATGATTAATCAATGGATCAATAATCACGACATCATCAGGTAGCGAATCAAGCTGATTGATTGATCCTCTGGCCATAGGAAGCTTGCTGCCAATTAAAATCACGGCATGTTTGTAGGTGTTGCCACTCTGGCCCTGTAACAAAGAAGATGAAAAAACCACGTGTGCGTAATCAGAGCGCGCTTGTTTTTTTAATTCTAAATACGTTAATGCCGCAAATTCTTGACATTCAGCGATACCAAACTTGGAAATGGCTATTGCGGCTGATGCCATTGGGGCCACCATATTTTTATGATGCGCTTCCGTATGAATTAGAGGTCTTATTTCTCTCCCTAACTGTAAGTACTTCAGGTACAGATCAACCCGCTTTTTTCCAAATTTTATATCATAATGATGACGATCCATCGGGCGGAAAAAAGGCAAGACATGATGCGGTATAATATCATTTAGGCAAACTACTTTACGCCTAACTTCAGCACAAATAATCATCGATAGAGATAAATTATCTTGGTAATTTTTCATAAGGGTTCAGCTAATAAAATTCATCATGGATAATTTTACCACAGATTAGATTGCAAAACACTGAGTAATGAGTAATTTTTATCCAAATTAATTGTGCGTGTACCGGACGAACACATCACGACAAAAGCCCTCTCATCTTACCCCAAGCCAAACCCAACCATTCGTGCCATGCAATGCTGGTATAAACAACATTCTAAATATTAGGAATATACGCTCTGTCATCACGCCCATTTTTCCAAAAGTGCGTGTATTCACAGGGGGCAGCAATGGGATTGAGCCCCTGCCGTCGACACAAGGCCATGGCTCGAGGCATATGAATTGCAGACGTCACCAAATAAAATGGCGCGTCATGCACCCACTGCTTGATGGCCACCGCTTCATCCGCGGTGTTGACGGAGTCTGTTTCTAGCACGCGATCAGCTGCTGGAATATCAAACCAAGCGGCCAATTCACCCATGCGTGTGCCCACGGACTCGTTGATCACGCGCGACCCACCACCCGATAAGATTAGCTTTGCATCAGGCAATTGACGATATAATCGCACGCCTTCCAACAAGCGCTTGATGCTTGTCCCTGAAAGCACCTCGCTCACCGGCGGTGCGCTGGCCTCGTAGACGCCTCCTCCGAATACCACCACCCAATGGACATTTTGATCAACCCTTGTCACCGGTGTATACTTATTTTCAAGGAAATGAATGGCACCGCATGGCAGCCATGCGGTGCTTAAACCAAAAGTACCAATAATCAAACACACCACGATCCCGCGCAGTAAACGGCTCTTTTCTCGACACAACACACGCACCAAAATAACCATGAGCACAATAAACCCCACAAAAAAGGGATTCAATAACGCTTCAAGGCCATGGCGCGCGGCTGACGCCCATGCGGGCGATAAAAGGGGGTTTAATGTCATGCGTTGATTCGTCTCATCAAATAAAGCCCCAAAAGGGCAAACACGATCGTTGGCGCAAAAGCAGCCACTTCAGGTGACCATTGGTACACCTGACTGATGGGTCCAAAAAACCGATTAATCAAATGAAATCCAAAACCAACACTCACGCCTGCCAATAGTTTTGAGCCCATGGTGGAGGAGCGCAACGGCCCAAAAATGAAGGGAATAGCAAGCAGCATCATCACACCCGTCGTAACGGGCTGGATAATCCGCTGCCAATAGGCTAATTGATAATTCGATGCCGATGGTTTACCTTTGTCTTGTGCGCTTAAGTACTGACCCAACGCATGCAAACTCATTTCATCAGGCTCGTTTCGGCTCACGTGAAGAACACTGGGATTCAATGCGACATCCCAAGCCATCGAGGGAATCTGTCTCGCGGTTGTTTTACCAACGTCCAAACGCGTTTCTTGAACATCACTCGCAAGCCACTCGCCATTCATGTAGCGCACAACGTTTAATTTTCGAACCAAGGTAAGGTGATGCGCCGCATCAAAATGAAATTGAACCACATGTTGCAAGGCATCATCTGACAGCACACGTCCAAGCATCAAAAAATCATTGTGGTGACGCAACCAAATCCGCGTCGGCGTTCGAAGCGCTTCTCCCCCAGTGATCGCTTGCATTTTTACATCACGTGCAAGCAACGATAAACGAGGCACGAACGTTTCGCCCATCAACGTCACGCCAACAACCAACACCAAAGCCGCCTTAAAAACCGACAGCGTCACCTGCCCAATCGACACCCCCGACGCGCGCATCACAATCAATTCACAGTTATTCGCGAGTATCCCTAAACCAACCAAGCTCCCGACTAAGCTTGCCACAGGAAAAAAAAGATACACTTGATACGGCAGGCTCAATAATACCACCCAACTGGCATCCAACACGCCATAATCGCCTTTTCCAAGATCGTCCAACTGACTCACAAACAAAATAAACCCATGCAACCCGGCGAGCATCAACGTCACGAGTGCAATGGCACTCAAGACCGTTTGAGCAATGTAACGATCCAGTAGCTTCATGCAAGCCTCGTGTGATTTCGACACAACAACCAAACACCGAAAGAAGCCACCAACGCATGCAACCACCACATCCCAAGCCAGATTGGTATTTTTCCAGCCACAACCCACCCCCGTGCAATAAACATAAAATTGGCATACACAAAGAAAACAATGATCGCGGGCAATAATTTAGCATATTTACCCGCCCGTGGGTTCACGCGACTTAAAGGCACACCAACCAACGTAAGCACCATCACCATCAGCGGCATAGACAAGCGCCATTGAAGTTCCGCAGCCTTCGCAGGATCTGGGTTATTGAGCGGCCATAACCGGTGCGTGCTGAGCGTACGAAGATCTTCACGCTTAAATGAAAACCCAGGGTGAGGAAGTCGCGCCTCAAACGTATCAAACGAAGCCACTTGGTAGTCTGCGTGCCCTGGCGTGCCCACGTACGCTTTCCCTGATTTCAAAACCACGTAATCTTCTTCTGTCGCTGAATCCGTTTTAGCATACGCTTCATCCGCCCAAAGCACGCTCCACTGATCGACTCCTTTTTTTTGCGTCAATCGAGCAAGAAATACCCCTTCAGCCACGCGATGATCACGGCTCATGGATTCAACATAAAACACATCCTGTCCTCCAGGCAGTGGTCGAAATCGCCCCGGCATGATTGTTTTGATCAGCATTTGTACGCCCGTGGTGCGCAGTAATTTTGTACGTTCAATCGCTATTTTTGGACTCGCCCAAAGCACAATAACCGTCACCAGACAGGCAACCATTGAGGCCATGATGAGGCTATGTTTCAGCAATTGCCATGGACCATAACCGCACGCATGCAGCACCGTCATCTCACTGTCTGCATATAGCCGGCCGTAAGCAAGCAAGAGTGCCACATAAAATCCAAGCGGAATCAACAGCCCCATCAGTGTAGGAAGCTCCAGCATCATGAGCTTAAAAATAAACATCGCGGGGATTGTCCCGCTAGCCGCTCGACTTAAGTATTGTACAAATTGATTACTCATAAAGATCAAAAGCAACAGCGTCGTCAAGGCGACTAGGGTAATAAACACTTCTTTGGCTAAATAACGAAAGATCAACACAGCAATCACATAGATAGAGTAGTAAACTGGAAAGAGCCTGGTTAAACTAATAACCTCATTAAAATAACAGTTTTTGCACACCATAGGAAGCAACCATGAAGTATGCGCTCACGGACACCCCTGTATTAAACAACACAGACTGCCTCGTGCTGGGCGTCTTTGCCAACACACTCCTGCCCCCGTTTGCAATGGAAATTGATAAACAACACAACGGCATGCTCACCCGTCTCATTCAAAAACTAGACACCGAGCGAGACACGCTGTGGCAAGCCGAGCTGGGGGGCGCACAATGGCTTTTCATCCATTGTGGTGAACAAACAGCGTTTACCACGGACCGACTCGGAAAAATAACGGATGATGTAACAAGCCTCCTGCTCAAGCAACGCGTAAAATCAGCCACCCTTTGCTTGCCCCCAGTAACAAGACACACGGCTGATGAGCAACTGGAGCACATGGTTGTTCGATTCGATGCCGCAGCCTATCAATTGCTCGACTTTAAAAGCGATAAGAAAAAACAACACCGCCTTGAATCCATCGTGTTTGCGTTACCAGGATCCACGCCCAAGACCCTACAAGCAGCGCTTGCTATCGCTGCAGGCGTATCATTCACACGCACGCTTGCCAACCTCCCAGCAAACATCTGCACGCCAACCTATTTAGCCTCACAAGCCACCGCGTTGGCCAAACAACATCCGCACATAAAAACCACGGTGCTCCATCAAGCAGACCTTGAAACCCTGGGCATGGGGGCATTGCTCGCCGTGGCCAAAGGTAGCCATGAACCCCCTAAGCTCATCGAAGTACACTACCACGGGGCAAATAAAACCCCACCCATCGTGCTGGTTGGAAAAGGCATCACGTTCGATTCCGGCGGGATCTCCATCAAACCCGCGAATGGCATGGATGAGATGAAATACGACATGGCGGGAGCAGCCAGCGTTCTGGGCACAATCAAAGCGTGTGCCATGCTCCAATTGCCCATTAACCTCATTGGACTCCTCGCTTGCGCTGAGAACATGCCCGGCGGTGGAGCCACCAAACCCGGTGACATCATCACCACCTTGTCTGGTCAAACCGTCGAAATAATCAACACCGATGCCGAAGGCCGCCTTGTTCTTGCAGACGCATTAACCTATGCCGAGCAGTTTAACCCGCACTTCGTATTAGACATGGCCACGCTCACGGGAGCCATTATTGTGGCGTTGGGACATGTGAGCACAGGGTTGATGACGGAAGATGACGCATTAGCTGAACTTATCTTAAGCGCATCTCGCGCAAGCGGCGACAAAGCGTGGCGAATGCCGTTGGAAGAGGCCTATCAAGAGGCTATTGATAGCCCACTCGCCGACATGGTGAACTCAACGTTCGATCGCAGTGCAGGCAGCGTCACAGCAGCATGCTTCTTATCACGCTTCACCAAAAAATACCGCTGGGCTCACCTCGATATCGCAGGAACTGCCTGGGTTTCTGGTCGAAAAAACCAAGCCACCGGACGGCCTGTACCCTTGCTCGTTGCTTTGTTGCGTCATGTCGCCAATTCGCGTTGATTTTTACCTCTTAAACGACAGCCTCCCCGAGACAAGGTGGGGCGTTAGCTGTCGTTTATTAGAAAAGGCCTATCGAGGCGGACATCGTGTGTTTGTCTGTTGCAATAATCGAGAAGACGCCGTCTTGCTCGACGAGCGCCTCTGGATCTACAAAGAAGAGAGTTTCGTTCCTCATGCCCTTGAATGGGACAATCTAGAGCCAATCCCGCCTATTCAAATAGGCTGTGAGCTTCCACCCAACAGCACCGCTGATCTCGTGCTAAATTTGGCGTCGAGCGTTCCTCTTTTTTCACCAACTCTTCGCCGAATCATGGAAATTGTCCCCGCAGAAGACGCAGCAAGGGCGCTCAGCCGCGATCACTACCGCATCTATCGCTCACACCAGTTTGAGTTACACACGCATACTATTTAACGCCAAACCGCTGAATCAAATACGAGGCCACGGCTTGAATGCCCATCGCTTCTCCTCCCTCTGGTTTGCCAGGCTTCGTGCTCACGTTCCAGGCCATCAAATCAAAGTGAGCCCACGGGATATCTTTATCGACAAAAAACTCTAAAAATAAAGCCGCAATAATGGCCCCTGCGTAAGACGATGGGCTTGAGTTTACAAAATCCGCAATCGTTGAATCCAACATATTGGCGTATCCCTGGAATAAAGGCATTCGCCAGACCGCATCTCCTGTCTTATGTGAGGCCCTGAGGATCCCCTCAGCCAAGGTGTCGTTATTTGAAAATAGAGCGGACATCTCCGTTCCAACCGCCACACGTGCGGCACCCGTAAGCGTTGCAAAATCGATCAAGATATCTGGTTTTTCTTCACACGCTTTGACCAATGCATCCGCTAACACCAGACGGCCTTCGGCGTCCGTGTTATCAATTTCCACCGTCATCCCATTGCGCATGGTCAATACGTCGCCAGGACGGTACGCACGCGACCCCACCGCATTTTCAACGGCGGGAATAAGCACCTCTAACCGAATGGGTACGCGCCGCATCATCAGCCATGTTGCAAGCCCCATGGCTTGCGCCGCGCCGCCCATGTCTTTTTTCATGATGCGCATCCCGCTGGAAGGCTTTATGTCTAATCCCCCAGAATCAAAACACACGCCTTTTCCAACCAACGTCACGCGTGGATGAGATTCATCTCCCCACGTTAGCCGTGCAAGTCGAGGCTCTTCTGCAGCAGCACGCCCGACTGCGTGAATGGCGGGAAAATTATCGTGCAGCAATTGAGATCCAACCCATTGCTCAAAGACCGCGCCATGCTCTTCTGCAATAGCGGCCAACGCAGAAGCAAGCGCTTCAGGCCCCATGACATTGGCTGGCGTATTGATGAGATCGCGGACAAGAAAAATAGACACGGCTTCCGCTAAAATTTCAGGCAAACATTCCGCTTGAACAGCCAAACAATGCGGCACACTATCACGCGATTTATAGCGATCAAACCGATATTGCGCCAAAGACCACTTCACCATGGCCGGCAATGACATCGGCACATCAGGCACATAAGATCCCGCAGGAAAACGATTCACCGCGTGAGCAATGGCCTGAACATCCGTGCCCTCTCCCTGTCCCACATACACCCTCAACAGCTTCCCTTGAGCATCACCCATCACAGCGACATCGCCCAACTTACTTTTAAACTGCTGCAGCGAGAGCGCATGACGCACCTCCAACGGGAGTAATTCAAACTGATTGGCATAATCCGCTTTAGTCAACAAAACAAACGGGACGGTGTGTTCAAGGGTTGTTTGATAAAAATCCTGGGCTCGCATTACCTCTCCTTCATTTGGCCTCTAAATTGGGCAGGTCGCATGCCACCAAGGCCTAAACATAATAGATAAATCACGCCTGCAGCCAACACATGTGCCAACAACAAGCTAAGGCGAATCCCCATCGGTTTACTCAACCAAAAGGTAATATCACCCACCATAAAAAATAAATACATCCCCATCACTGCATTGGCAAAGCTCAATTGCATCAGAAAACGGACCCAGCCAGGTGACGGTTGATAAATATGTCGCCGGCGTAACAGTACGATTAAAATACCACAATTCACATAACCTGCAATCGTTGAGGCTAACGTGAGCCCCGCATGCGCCAACGGCGTGATGAGCAAGGCACAACACGCCGTGTTCACCACCATTGACCACACGCCAGCTTTCACCGGTGTTTTAATATCTTGGCGTGCATAAAAACCAGAAGCTAACACCTTTACCATCATGAACGCAGGCACCCCAAGCGCGAGCGTAATCAAACTTTTTTGCGTTTGAAGCACATCCATGGCACTGAATTTACCGTATGAAAAACAACTCGCAATCAAGGGCATCGCAAAAAGTGCTAACCCAATGGCCGCCGGAACGCCAATCAACAACAGCAACCGAAGTCCCCAATCCAGTGCTCGCGAAAAGTGAGCGCCCTGCTTGTCCGCGTAACGGCGCGACAGGTGAGGTAAAATCACCGTCGCAATCGCTACGCCGAAAACACCTAAAGGGAAATCAGTTAATCTGTCCGTGTAAAAAAGCCACGTAACACTGCCTACCTGCAAAAAAGAGGCAAAAATTGTATCAACTAACAAATTAATTTGCGCAATGGATACCCCAAACAGAGCGGGCAGCATCAGTTTTAACACACGCATAACGCCCGCATCTCGAAACATCAATCGCGGTGTCACCAGTAAGTCCCGGTGGAACAAAAAAGGGATTTGAAACAACAACTGAGCAATCCCCGCAAGCAAAACACCCCACGCCAAGGCCACCACCGGCACAGCAAAATGAGGGCTTAAATAAACAGCCGCCACAATCATACTGATATTTAGTAACACCGGTGTCACGGCAGGAACACCAAAATAACCATACGTATTAAGCACCGCACCGGCCATCGCCGTGAGTGACACGAGCATCAAATAAGGGAATGTTATACGTAACATATCTGTCGCCAACAGCGAGCGCGTGGTGTCCTCGGCAAACCCTGGCGCGAAAATAAAGACAATCGCAGGGGCCGCAATGACCCCCACAACGGTCACCAACGACAGCACCGCACTCAGCGTCCCCGCTATCCGCGCAATAAAAAGTCGTACCTCCTCTCGCGTACGTGTTTCCTGAAATTCCGCCAGTACCGGTACAAACGCTTGAGAAAAGGCGCCTTCTGCAAACAAGCGACGCATAAAATTAGGAATTTTAAACGCAATAATAAATGCATCCATCCCTGCTTGCGCACCAAAAAATTGAGCCAAAATCATATCGCGCGCAAACCCCATGATGCGCGAGATGAACGTCATCATGGACACAAGGGACGTGGATCGAAGTAAACTTTGTCGCTTAGTAATCATCGGATGCGTGCCCCTGCTTTTTGCTGAATAAGTTGAGCCACTGCGGTAGTCGCTGATTCAATGTGAAGCGACGCAATCTTAGCCGCGATGTCTTCATGAGACGCCTCCACGTGATCAATTGCCATGAGCAATGTTTCTGGCGTTAACTCCTCTTCGTTCACCACCGTGCTTATGCCTTGCTTCTCAAAATAACGCGCATTTTCAATCTGATCACCCCGACTCGATTTTCTCGGCAAAGGCACCAAGACATGAGGCATGCCACACGCTAAAATCTCACATAACGCATTTGCTCCTGCCCGTGAAACAACCAACGTGCTCGCGGCAAATAAATCCGCAAGTTCTTCTTCGACGTATTCAAACTGGCGATACCCTGCGTGATTATCTAGGGCGACATCAAGGTTGCCCTTCCCACATAAATGAATCACCTGAAAACGATGGTTAAGACGAGGCAAGGCTTCCCGAACACACGTATTCAACACACGTGCGCCTTGACTACCCCCCATCACCAACAGACAAGGCTTCGTCGCATCAAACCCACATCGCAGAAGGCCTTGCTCTCGAGAGCCGTTCAATAGCCCTTGACGAATAGGTGTACCGGTGACCTGAACCTTCTCTTGCCGTTTAATGTGCGCTTTTGATCCTGCAAACGTAACGCACAATAGGTCCACAAAAGGCATGCTCAACCGATTGGCTAGGCCAGGTGTAAGATCAGATTCATGTGCAATCACCGGGATCCGATTCAACCAGGCGGCCACCACCACAGGGAGTGCCACAAACCCGCCTTTTGAAAAAACGACCTGTGGTTTCAGCCGACGCAAGAGAACATACGACTGAACCACACCGATCAATAAATTAAAGGGATCAATCACATTCTGCCAACTGAAATAACGACGTAACTTACCCGAACGGACGGCATAGTAAGGGATATTCCGTGCAGTGATCATGGCTCGCTCAACGCCTTTATCAGAGCCCATGTAAAAAAGATCACACGCCTCTTCACGCAACACCTCAATCAGCGCTAGATTAGGGTTCACATGCCCAGCAGTGCCACCGCCTGTCAATACAACACGGATATTCACACGTCATCCCTTATCAGCAAACTTAAATCAATGGCCCGAACAGATTTAGTGAGCGCACCCACCGAAATATAATCCACACCTGTTGCAGCAATGGCATGGATGGTTGATTGACTCACCCCGCCTGACGCTTCAAGGGTCACATCGTTCGATTGATTCATCCGCACCGCCTCCACCATCATGGCTTCACTGAAATTATCCAACAACACCCGATCGGGTCTCGCATCCAATGCGTCCCTCAATTCACTCAATGTTTCGACTTCAATTTCAAGTAAGCGTTCTGGATGCATTTGCCTTGATCGCTCAATAACCGATTTAATCGATCCAAACGCCTTGATGTGATTTTCTTTAATTAAAAAGGCATCATACAACCCCATGCGATGGTTGATTCCCCCACCGCACGTCACCGCGTATTTTTGAGCTCGCCTCAACCCAGGCAGGGTTTTTCGTGTGTCCAATAATTGAGTGGATGTCCCTTCCAATTGCTGCGCATACGATCGCGTCGTCGTCGCCGTGCCAGATAACAGTTGTAAAAAATTCAGCGCCGTACGCTCAGCAGTGAGCACGCTTCGCGCGCGCCCAGACACAACACACAGGGTCGCAGGACCGTTTAGCACCGCGCCTTCACCCACCAACCATCCCACCGTCGTCGATGAGTCTACCGCTAAAAATGCAGCCTGAGCCCAGGCTTGCCCACACACAACCATCGGTTCGCGTGAAATAATCTCCGCGCGTACAGTCAATTCAACAGGCAACAACGCCGCGGTGATATCGCCTGATCCCACGTCTTCCGTCAGGGCACGTTGCACATCCAAAAGGACATCTTCATCGCTTGGCATCATTGATTTCATACCGAGCGTACCTGATGCTTGCTAAAACGTGATTTAATCCACGGCGGCGCCACAAACGTAGTCACAATCACCATCAAAATAATGGCTGAGAAGAGTTGGTCTGAAATAACCCCTAACGTACGGCCAATGGACGCGAACACCAACCCAACCTCGCCACGGGGGAGCATGCCTATCCCAATCAAAAGCCGATCATCCTTTGTTCCCGCACCCAATCCACTGACTAACTTACCCAAAACAGCCGCCACAATTAAACCCACTGCGATCAGCAGTACATGCCAATCAAGAAATGTTTCTAATTTAACTTGAATACCAATCAGCATAAAAAATAACGGCGCGAACAGCGACTCCAACGGCGCAACAAGCTCATGGATGCGGGCG
>CANISA010000027.1 GCA_947470005.1 Legionellaceae bacterium
GATATCATGATTTACCTGCTCGAATAAGGCCACCTAAGCCTTCACGCTCCAAGGCCCGTTGTAAGTGCAAACGAATGTCTGACGCATGCTCAAGTTCAAGCACGTCGGCTAAAATTTTGCGGACATACGCCATGGAGAAGCTGCGAATGATCCATTTAACACGTGGCAAGCTTGCAGAGTTCATGCTCAGCGTATCAAAGCCCATGGCGAGCAATAAGATAACGGCGTAAGGATCACTGGCCATCTCTCCACAGATACTGACTTCGACGCCGGCAGCATGTCCGCCTTCGACGACTTTGAGCAGGGTTTGCAGCATGGCGGGATGGAGTGGATCATAGAGGCCGGCCACGCGAGCATTGTTTCTGTCAACGGCGAGCATGTATTGGATTAAATCATTGCTTCCGACGGAAAGAAAATCAACACGTTTAGCGAGTTCACGGGCTTGGTACGCGGCGGCGGGCACTTCAATCATGACGCCGAGCTCTGGTTTTTCAATGGGAAGATTTTCTTCTAACAGCTCAGCATAGGCTTGATCGATCAAATAGGCCGCCTCATCCACTTCGCTTAAGGTGGTGATCATGGGCAGCAGGATCCGAAGATTATTGAGATCTTGGCTTGCACGCATCATGGCGCGGACTTGCAGTAAAAACACGTCAGGGTGATCGAGCGTGATGCGGATCCCCCGCCAGCCGAGATAAGGATTGTCTTCTTCGACGGGGAAATAAGGCAAAATCTTATCTCCGCCAATATCAAGGGTGCGCATCGTGACTTTACGTGGTGCAAATGCTTTAAGAATTTGTCGATAAATAATGTATTGTTCGTCTTCAGAGGGGAAGCGGTCGCGACTCATGAAGGGGACCTCTGAGCGGTAAAGCCCTACGCCCTCCGCGCCGACACTCATGGATAAACCAGCGTCCATGGCAAGACCTGTGTTCACTTGCAGGGAAACTCGGTGATTATCGGTGGTTTGTGCCGGCTTATCACGAAGACTCACTAGATTTTGATTTAATTCGTCTTCTTCCTGAGCCAGTTGCTTGTACTCCATCAGCAGGGTTTTTGATGGGGAAATAAAGACTTGCCCATCATACCCGTCCACAATCAAGGCGCGCCTTGATAGCTGATTAAGCACAAGGCCACGCACGCCCATGACGGTGGGCACACCGAGCGCACGTGCTAAGATAGCCACGTGTGAGTTATTCGCGCCTTTCGCTGAGACAACGCCTGCGAGCTGCCCTTCAGGGACTTCGGCGAGGGCTGCTGCGGTGATTTCTTCGCCGACCAAAATGGTACGTCGTGGATAAACGACTTCAACCCGTTGGGATGACTGCAATTCGGCGAGCACACGTCGACCGATGTCTCGGAGGTCACTTGCACGCTCACGCAGATAATCATCTTTCATGTTGTCGAAATGAAAAATATGTTGTTTGATCACCGACGCAAGTGCGGCTTGAGCGCTCAAGCGTTGTTCTCTAATTTCATGTTCAACTTCTGTGCCCAAGTTTTCTTTATCTAGAATATGCAAATAGACATCAAACAAGGCGTACTCGCTTTCAGCGACGCTCGATTTCATTCGACGACTTAATCGGTGCATGTTTTCTCGTGCGGCTTGAAGCGCTTCATAAAACACGAATACTTCATGTTCCACATCATCAATCAATTGGCGAGGGACAGCATCGATATCAGCCGGCGGGTACACGACCACAGCGCTCCCGATGGCGACCCCTGGAACACACCCGATGCCGGTTAGCGTGATTTGTGTGCTCTCGGATTTAGGTCCTCCCGTTTTGTGGGGCTGAGTGAGTGCTGCAAGCTCTCCGGTTGCTTCCGCATGGGCGATGATCCCTCCCAATTGAGCCGCGAGGGTAATTAAAAATGCTTCCTCTGCATCATCGAAGCAGCGCTGTTCTGTTTGCTGTGCCGTCAACACGCCATAGAGCTTACGGTGCTGAATGATGGGCACCCCGAGAAAAGCGAGAAGATGTGTTTCCGCCAAACGTGGTTCATGGAGAAACGCTGCATGCCCTGGGGCATTATCAATGTTAATGGGTTCTTCACGTCGTCCGACCAGGCCAACCAATCCTTGGTTCATGGGGATTCGAACCGCCGACTCTGCTTGTTTATCTAATCCTTCTGTCGCAATTAAAACATATTCAGCGTGTTTATTGTCAATGAGATAAACCGAAACGGCATCGATGCTAAGGGCTTCTCGTACACGATGGACGAGCGTTGTTAAGGCGTCCGTGAGGTGCCCCGCCGTGGTAACATCTTGTACGATTCGTTTCAATGTCTTCAGCATTGGGTGTTAATGACCATGATGACCTCGTTTACGGCGCATACCAAAAGGCGAGGCGCGTTTTTTAAGTAATGCCTCTAGTTCTTTTAACGAATCGGTATAGACTTGTTTTTTAAAGAAAATGACCTGTTCTTGAGGCTCGTGGTAGTCAATCCAACGCCAGCTATCAAATTCGGGTGAATCACTTAAGTCTAAGCGAATTTTCTGTTCGTTCGCAACGAGTCGCAATAAATACCATTTTTGTTTTTGGCCAATAACCAGGGGCGCGGTGCCGTGTCGTAAATATTGCTTGGGCAGCTTGTACCTTAACCAGCGTTTGGTCACGCCCAAGATCTCAATGTCATGACGTTCAAGCCCCGTTTCTTCGCGTAATTCACGAATCATGGCGTCCTGGGCCGACTCACCTGCACAAAGCCCGCCTTGAGGAAACTGCCAGGCATCGTGACCATGGCGTTTACCCCAAAAGACTCGGTCTGATTCATTGACCAAAACGATACCTACATTCAGCCGGTATCCGGCCCGATCAATCACCATATTGTTACTTCAATCTAACTTGAGCATGCGTTGATTTTTTCACAAAAGACAAGAGGTTGGCAAATATCCTGTGATAATTGATGCGAGTCTTCTTTATCTTGTTGATATTGTTGATTACCATGAGCCATAGATTAGACGAAATAGGCGTTCAGGTGGAAAAGACGACAGCCGGTAGAAAAAAAACGATCTTGATTTTAAACACAGGGGGTACAATCAGTTGCGTTAAAACCAGCCATGGCTACCAACCCGTTGAGGGTGGCGTGCGGTCGGTGATTCAAGCGATACCGGCGCTGTCACATGCGGATATGCCAACGTATGTGATTAAAGAATATGAGCCGCTGCTTGACTCCTCCAATATGACGCCATGCGAGTGGAATCGCATGGCGAGTGATATTGCATCGTTTTATGATGAAGTGGATGGATTTGTTATTTTCCATGGGACAGATACCATGGCATACACGGCATCAGCTCTTTCTTTTATGTTAGAAAACTTAGGCAAACCGGTTATCTTGACGGGCTCTCAAATTCCCTTGTCGGAAATTCGCAATGATGCGATGGAGAATGTGATCACCTCACTGTGGCTCGCGGCCCATGAACCGATTAACGAAGTCTGTATTTATTTCAACCAACATTTATTGCGAGGTAATCGTGCACAAAAAGTGAGTTCTTCACGATTTAATGCGTTTGATTCCCCCAATTACCCTCACCTTGCTCGGGTTGGCACGGATATTGTCATGCGAAAGGAGGTGTTATTGCCGGCGCCGCTGAAGCCGTTTCATTACCAAGCCATGGCGACGCATCGGATTGCTAATTTTCGTTTATTCCCCGGGTTTTCCATCGATGTGTTACGTTCATTATTAAAACAACCCTTGGATGGGCTTGTGTTAGAAACGTATGGGACAGGCAATGCGCCGAACCATGATGCCCATTTTTTAGCGATGTTGGGGGATGCATCCAGCCAAGGGGTGTTGATTGTTAATTGCAGTCAGTGTCAACATGGCGCGGTCGAGATGGAGCAATACGCGACAGGATATACGTTGAAAGAGGCCGGCCTACTCAGCGGACATGACATGACGCCGGAAGCGGCGCATTGCAAGTTATTGTACGTGCTTAGTAAATACACTGATAAAGCGCAAATGAAAGAAAAATTAGAAGAGAGCCTCGTTGGTGAGCTCGGTCAATATTAATCTAAACGAGAAGGAAGGCCTACGAATCATGGCATTACACATTATTATTTTGGCCGCAGGACAAGGCAAGCGGATGCACTCGACAATGTCTAAAGTGTTGCATCCACTGGGAGGGACGCCGATGCTCGCTCGTGTGGTGGATGCAGCGGCAGCCCTTCATCCGGAAGGCATCCATGTGGTCATTGGTCATGGCGGGGAACAAATCAGAGCGGCGTTACCGGCGTTACCCGTCCAGTGGGTGTTTCAGGCGGAGCAGTTGGGTACAGGGCATGCCGTGTTAGAAGCCTTGCCGTTTATTCCTCCGAACAGCGAGGTGTTGGTCCTGTCTGCGGATGTCCCACTGATTCAAGCAGAGACGTTGCGTGCGCTGATTTTGAGCGTGTCCACGAAGGAATCATCTGCGCCACTGGGTCTATTGCTGGCGTTGGTTGAGAATCCCACGGGTCTTGGGCGCATTGTACGGGATGCTCACGGACATATTCGGGCCATTGTTGAAGAGAAAGACGCCAGTGAAAAAGAGAGACTTATTCGCGAAATCTACACCGGAATATGTTGTGCGCGTGCTGAGGATTTTTTGCGTTGGCTGCCGAAGTTAGGCCTTAATAATGCGCAAGGCGAGTATTACTTGACAGAAATTATTGCCATGGCGGTGGCTGAAAATAAGCCGATTCATTCGCTTCAAGCAATCGATCCATTGACAGTCCAAGGGGTCAATAATCGCGTGCAATTGGCCCAGTTGGAGCGCGCGTGGCAGGCACGCCTTGCGGTTCACTTGATGGAGGCGGGCGTTACGTTAGCTGATCCTGCACGCCTAGATATTCGTGGTGAGTTGCAGTGCGAACAAGATGTGTTTATCGATGTTAATGTGGTGTTATCTGGCAAGGTGGTCATTCGATCAGGCTGTCAAATTGGGCCTAATTGCACGTTAACGAATGTTACGTTAGGCGAGAACTGCACGATCAAATCGCACAGCGTTTTAGAGGGCTGCGTCATCGGGGACACCTGCGAGATAGGGCCTTTCGCTCGAATCCGGCCGGGAACGGTGTTGGCTGCACGTTGTAAAATAGGTAATTTTGTTGAAACAAAAAATGCGGTGTTTGATGAGGACAGTAAAGCCAGTCATCTCAGTTACTTGGGCGATGTAACCATAGGGAAAGACGTGAACATTGGTGCAGGCAGCATCACGTGCAACTACGATGGTGCGAATAAACACCAAACGGTGATTGAAGACGGCGTATTCATCGGCTCCGACACCCAGTTGGTAGCACCAGTCACCGTGGGGAAAAACGCCACCATTGGTGCGGGCAGCACGATCCGAACGTCTGTGCCAGCCGGTGAGTTGACCTTAACCGCGTCAAAACAAAAAACGGTGTATGGTTGGGTTAGGCCTCAAAAAAAGAAGAAATAATGCGTCGAGGATTGGTTTATAAGCCCCTCATCCACGTTGGCATGCAATGCAGTGTCAATGTGGATCACGGATGATTTGCTTTAATACTTCAACGCTCTCTCGAGGATGGCCTTCCGCATCGTAAAACCCAAATAATCGCTTGTCATGGCCTTCATTCCATTCATAATTATCTCTAAATGTCCAAAAATAACAACCTCTGATGTCGAAATGTTGGTCGATTTTAAGTTTAATAATATCAACATATTGGCGTAGAAATTTTTGTCGCAGTATATCACTTCGGTCGGCAATTCCTGTTTCTGTGATATAAATGGGCTTGTGTAACAGGGCAATTTCATCGATAGCATTTGAAAAACCGTGTGGGTCAATCGGTAAAAACATATCACCCATTTCTTGGCCAGAAAAGCAGGTTGCACCATAGCCGTTTATCGTGTTAGGACCGATAATTGGATTAGCATAAAAATTTAATCCGATGAAATCATTGGCGGCTGGCGCTCGGAGGTCTTGATAGTGCACATGTGCGGACAATAGAGGGGCATCATAATCAAAGAGCCCTGTTGTAAAAAACTGAATGACTAACTCATTGGTAATCGTGGTTAAATGACTGCTTAGCGTACGCGTAAATAGATCGTAGGGGTAGAGTGATTTAAATCGTAACACATTGTGGGCAATGCCAATCATGACGGCGTTGAGTGGTTGTAATGATTTTAGTGCGCGATACACATTGACATGTGCTTTTAGTAAATTTTTAAGGACCGTGACGGTAAGTTGTAAGTTGTGTTTATGGGGTGGAAATTGGCCCCATAAATAGCTTGAAAATGCTTGTATTGCGGGTTCGTTAATCGTACACCACAAGAATACTTTAGGCGAAAACAGTGGAAACACATGCATGCAATAGGACATAAAATAACGAATGTTTTCTTCTTTTTCGAACCCACCCAATTGAGTAAACCAGAAGGGTTCATTGAAGTGATAAAGTGTGATCATGGGTTTGATCTGGCGTTCAATGCACGCATCGATCAGTTTTTGATAGCGTTTCAAAATGAGATGATTATACTGACCTTGTTGTGGCTCGATATGGCTCCACTCAATGGATATTCGGTAGGTATCGACACCGATCGACTGCATTAAATCCAGGTCGCTTTCAAATTGGTCCCAATGTGACAGGGATAGTACGGCGTGGGGTACCGATTTCTTTTGAGCAGCATCCGTCCAATTGGATTCACCGCATATGTCTCCTGATGATTGAAACATGGAATTTGCAAATCCAAAGGATAGTTTTTGTTTGATGTTCACGTGCCCTGCCTCTTCAGACAACGGGAGTGTTATGAATGCCCGTTTGTCTAAGTATAGACCTTATTTATAGGGTTTTGTCCGGATACTCACACAGGTCGCGAATAATGCACGTGGGACAGTGAGGTTTTCGAGCGGTGCACACGTAGCGGCCGTGTAAGATAAGCCAATGGTGTGCGTCGTGTAAAAATTGAGGGTCGATGCGTTTGAGTAAGCCTTGTTCGACGGCAAGCGGGGACGTTCCTTTGGCGAGCCCCGTGCGATTGGCCACACGAAAAATATGGGTGTCCACGGCCATGGTCGGCTCGCCAAAGGCTGTGTTGAGGACAACGTTGGCGGTTTTTCGCCCGACACCGGGCAAGGCTTCCAAGGCTTCACGTGTGCGGGGGACTTGGGCGTGATGGTGTGTGATTAACTGGTTGCATGTCTTGATGATATTGGATGCCTTGGTGTTAAATAATCCAATTGTTTTAATGTGCGTTTTAAGGCGCTCTTCGCCTAAGGCCAGGATGGCTTCTGGTGTGTTGGCCAAGTGAAATAAAACATCGGTTGCTTTGTTTACACTCACATCGGTTGCTTGTGCGGACAAAATAACGGCGATAAGTAACTCAAATGGGGAGTGAAAGTGAAGTTCCGTGGTCGGGTGTGGATTTTGTGCGCGTAATCGTTCAAAGAGGCCGTTGCGCGTTTGTTTATTCATGCTTGCTTTTTCGTGCGCGCGCGCGGGCGAGTGCGGCGAGCACATAAGCTTGTTTTGCTTGTTTATCGTCTTGTTGTTTGTCATGGTTTTGAGTGAGCTGGCGCTTGTCACGGTAAGCACGTGCATGCTCGTGTTCATCACGTAACGCTCGAACTTGCTTTGCATGAGCGCGTGTGTCCGCAAGGTGCTCATCGTATGTTGCATCGTTATCTAAGACAAGTTCAATGCAGTCGACGGGGCATGGCTCAATGCATAGCCCGCAGCCCGTGCACTCATGTTCTAAAATAGTGTGCATGAGCGAAGCGCTGCCGATGATGACATCAAAGGGGCAAGCTTGGATGCATTTTGTGCATCCAATGCATTCGGCTTCTCGGATGACGGCTTTTGCGGGTGGGTGTGTGGCTATCATTCTTTTTTCTGCTGATTGTGTGCGAGCATGGCGTCGATCTTTATTTGTTCGACGCGCGTCATGAGCGGCGTGAATGGGTTTATGGTGTGGTGTAAGAGAGGCGTTTCAATGCTTTGCCATGAGAACGGCTCGCAATTTAAAAAATGCTCAGACGCACCTGCCATGCTCGGGAGCACGGGTTTTAAAAACGTCATCAAGATGCGAAATAAATTCAATCCCATGGTACAAATGGATTGGACTTGCGCTGCTTGTGAAGGATCTTTCGCCAGGACCCATGGTTTTTCAGTATCGATGTATTGATTCACACGCGTTGCTGTTTCCATGATTTGGCGAATGGCGTGCGCGTAATCCCGTTCAACAAAGGCTTCAATGATCCGTTCGCGTACAGACAGCACCTCGTTGTATAGGGCGGGGGCGGCCAACGTGTCAGACAATTGATGATTGAATTGCTTGTTGATGAAGCCCGCGCATCGGCTGGCAATGTTGACGACTTTCCCCACCAGGTCGGCATTGACACGGTGCAAAAAATCAGCAAAATTTAAATCAAGATCTTCGATGCGGCCGTTGAGTTTGGCTGCAAAATAATAACGTAAATATTCAGGATTTAAGTATTCAAGATAAGTGCCTGCTTCGATAAACGTGCCCCTGGACTTGGACATTTTTTGTCCGTCAACGGTTAGAAAGCCGTGTGTAAAAATCGCTGTTGGAAGACGATGATCGCTGCCAGCCAACATGGCCGGCCAAAAGAGCGCGTGGAAATAGACAATGTCCTTGCCCACAAAATGATAGAGTTCTGCGGTTGAGGTAGGGCCCCAAAATGCGTCAAACGAGACGTCGTGCGTCTCACAGTATTTTTTAAAACTAGCCATGTAGCCAATGGGCGCATCGAGCCAGACGTAGAAATATTTGGTTGGTTCTCCTGGAATAGGAAAGCCAAAATAAGGGGCGTCACGTGAAATATCCCAAGGCTTTAACCCGGCGGCAAACCACTCGTCGAGCTTATTGGCTACTTCCGGTTGCAAATGTCCCTGGTGCGTCCATTCTTTCAGTAAGGCTTCATAACGCGGTAAATCAAAGAAATAATGTTCGGATTCTTTTTCAATCGGCGTGGCGCCGGAGAGGGCGGAGACGGGGTCAATGAGATCCGTTGGCGAGTAGGTCGCGCCACATGCCTCGCAATTGTCGCCGTATTGGTCCGGTGC
Organism: Legionellaceae bacterium; assembly: GCA_947470005.1. GTDB lineage: Bacteria > Pseudomonadota > Gammaproteobacteria > Legionellales > Legionellaceae > JAGVJT01. The sequence continues at coordinate 9,024 of CANISA010000027.1, forward strand.
ACGGCAGGTCGGGCATGTTCCTTTCACGTAGCGATCAGGTAAAAACAGCTGCTTAATGGGGTCGAAGGCTTGGAGAATGGTTTTCTTAATGATATCGCCTCGAGCAAGCAGTCGAGTATAAATGAGCTCGGCTAAGGCCTGATTTTCCGGGGAGTGGGTGGTGTGGTAAGAGTCATATTGAATACCAAAGGCTTTAAAATCGTGTTCATGACTGGCTTGTATCTGGGTGGTTAATGTTTCAGGGGAGATTTTAAGTTGCTCGGCTTTCAGCATGATAGGCGTGCCGTGGGCGTCGTCCCCGCAGACACTGATGCAACGGTGCCCTAGCATGCGTTGTGTTTGAACCCAAATATCTGTTTGGATGTGCTCAACTAAATGGCCGAGGTGTAAGGGGCCATTTGCATAAGGCAGCGCACTGGTCACGAGCAGGTTACGAACGGTTGTCATCAGGCAAAGGATCCACAGAGCGAAAAGAAGTCAATTATAACGCAAGTTTATCATGATTGCTGCTCTTCCTTGATGCGCTTACAATGAACGATGTCTATTGTGGAGGGCACGTGATGACGACCCCACGTCTTATTATCGGGATTACCGGTTCATCCGGCATTATTTATGGAATTCGCTTGTTACAGGTTTTGCAATCCATGCCGGTGGAAACACACCTGGTGGTGAGCAAGGCGGGCCATCTGACCCGCGCGTATGAAACGGAATTAAGCCTCAGTGCGTTGAAAGCGTTAGCGGATGTGTACCATCCTATTCATGACATTGCTTCTCCGCTCGCCAGTGGCTCATTTAAGACCATGGGGATGATCGTTGCCCCCTGCTCGATGAACACGTTAAGTGAAGTGGCTCATGGGACCTCGGGTAATTTGCTCACCCGAGCGGCTGATGTGGTGCTTAAAGAGCGTCGACGGTTGGTATTGATGCCGCGCGAAGCGCCGTTGCATCTTGGGCATTTGCAAAACATGGTGATGGTGACTCAGCTGGGTGGGATTATCTTTCCGCCGGTGCCTGCTTTCTATCAAAAACCAGACAGCATCGAGGCATTGGTTGATGATACCGTGGGGCGCGTGTTGGATTTGTTTGGGTTAGAGCATGCATTGGTGAAGCCCTGGGGGCAATAAAAACGCGGCTCTAGGCCGCGTTTTATAAAGAACAGGTGGTACTAATTAGCCAGGACGAAAAGCAGCATTGAATTGATTCTCTTGGACTTCGTCGTTAGCAGCAACCACAGGCACCTCAATCACAGGCACCTCAACCACAGGCTCAACAGGATCAACCACAGGAGCAACTTGGTTAGCACCTAACACGGCTTGCATGGTTACTGTTGATGAAGCAAGAGGAGCAACTGCGCCATCAGCAGGAGCAACTGTTTTAGCGTCTACAACTGCTTTTTTAGCGAAGAAACTGCTAAGTAATGTAGTAGCTGCGTAAAGAGATGCGCCGATTGTGCCTAGAGCGAAGGATCCGAAAATAAATGGGGCAGAAGGAGGATATACGACAGCAAATGTGCTGAGTGTCACAGCGCCTAATCCAGCTAAGCTAAGTTTCATCCAATTATCTTGTGCTTTTTTCAATGCATCTTTTAACATTTGTAACATGAGATGTTCTCCTTTGGGTTATAAATCCAGGATATGTTACAACAAAATATCCTGGCCGCGAAGAAAAAATAATCAAATAATTGTAATGGTAATGTAAAGCAACCCTTTTTTAACGTAACGTGATGATAATGAAAGAGTAAGCGTGACGTCCTTCGTGGAGGCGGTGCTTCATGAGGTTGTTTGTAAAATCTATGCTATGTTATAAAGAAGGGCAGTGTGTGTTTTATTTTTGGTAGCAGGTGCATGGCATGACAGATCGTCTCTTCAATAGTCCTTCTTTTTGGACCCTGGATTCCGCCGGACAAACAGCGGTTCGCGCTTACGTTGACCCGGATGGCGCACAACCTAAATTGGACGCGCGTGCCATCTACCTGCAACGTGCGTCGCTTGCTACGGCCTTGGTCGATGCCGAGCGGCGATTGGGCCAAACGAACGTGGCACTCTTTCCCTTTTTGTCATCTGATCAAAAAAAGGCGTTGGAGGGCGAGTTGCTCCTGGTCTTTTATCAGTTATCCGCTCAATACAAGCTGGATTGGGTTGAAC
>CANISA010000028.1 GCA_947470005.1 Legionellaceae bacterium
AAAGACACGCGTGTATAATTGTATCTCCCCAGGCACCTCATCCTGAGCTTTATCGAAGGATCTCCAAAATGTGGCACAGTGCAATTCCATGGAGATCCTTCAAGCAGCTACGCAGCTTTCAGGATGACGTACCTGGGGAGATACGCATAATTGCAGTATTTTAAATTTTATTTTTTAGGTGAATCATGGAATCCCAATCGCTCGTTAATCATAGCGCAGTGCCACATAATTTACGCCAATTTTCATATCTGTTTATTATGGATCTCGTCCGAGTGAGTGTCATGGATTATGCGGCGTATGAACCTCGTGAGCCGGGTTTTGGTGTTCCTTTTTTGGAGGCGTATATCGCGGCTTTTCAGGAGCCGAAGGATTTCATGCTCTCTCATCGACTGATTAAAAACATCAATCGCCTCTCCCTTCGACATTTACCGGACATCGTTTCGGGAGAGTACAGAACAAGTACAGGTAATTTTAAGATTGGTCTTCAGCAATATGGCCTAAGACCAGCCCCGCTTTATGCGGCGACCGAAGACGGTGTGGATGAATTTATTTCTCATTGGTTTATTAACCGCAAATTGCCTACGCATACGTTGAGTTTTGAGTTAGAGACTGATCCGTTAGCGAGTTCTTTTTCGGTGATGGCTTTAGAGCGAGGTCGGCTTGATTGGGCCACGGTTACGAATAGAGTGAGGCATGTTACCGCATTTGACAAAACGAAGCATGCGCCGTTAATTAAGCGATTACTGAATGATCAACGGTACCATTGTTTTATCAACACAATGGCGTTCATAACGGAAGGTGCTCCAACTCAGCGAGCAACAGAACGATTGCTGCAAGCTATTTTTGATGATTACCATCGGGAAATAAGTGAAGCGGTGTCTGATGATGATAAAATTTTGATTATTTCAAAGCATATTCAACACATTGAACAGTTGCACCCGTTTATGGATGGAAATGTGCGAACCTGCGTTATTTTGTTAAATAAATTATTGAATGATCATGGCTTGCCGTTGAGTCTGATGTTAAATCCAAATAAATTGGATGGCTGCCATTTAGCCGAAGTGGTTCACATGGTTAAAGAAGGGCAACGTATTTATACCGAGCTATTAGCAAACACGAACCAAGATGAGTTTGTTATTCATACGGCAGAACAGTTGACGATGCTCAAGCGATTGGTCTGTCGCCCACATGATTTAAATGAACCGGCATTGCTCGAGCAATTTTATCAAACGGTTATTCTCAACGAAGCGATCGTTGAGCGTCACGACTCAGGCCGTCATAGGATGTTTGGTTTGCCTCGCAGGCCGTCAACGGTTGTTGAATTATTGACAGCCATTGACCCGTTTTTGAAAAAAAATGCATCAAAGCAATGCAGCGCTATTTCAGATGCTATTCAACGCGGGGAGTTGTCATTGGCCTTTCGCCGAGCGTGTGCCTTTGGAGAATACAAGATAATCAAAGTGATGTTGTCTTGTAGACATGAAGCGCTACTCACAATTAATGTCAATGAACGGCCACTGGCCAGCGGTATGACGGCCTTGGATCGGCTTGATGCTTGCATATTATTGGACGGGTCTTTGTCGTTAAAAGAGATGACGAGAGCATTACTTTGTGAGGCAATGCGTTTCGATGCGGAGGTAGCGAATGAGGCTGTTGCTCATGGCTCAGCATTATTTGATACAACCGCTTGATAAAAGAAAAAACGTAGTCTATCTTTATATCTATAGACAGTATGTATTGCGCAGCCAACAGGTATCCTGTTAGGAAGCCAGATTGAGTGTGTGGTGAGCATGCTTAGCGTAAGCTAAGAAGCCAAAAGCACGCCGGAGGCCTCCATGTGGTGATTAGTGACTGCTCGCAGGAATACTGTCTACCTTTTACTCTCGAAGCCCTACCCCTTTTTTGATAAGTATGCAGTTAACGAGCAATAAAACAAGTAAACATCCTCCCATAATGCTCATCGCGATGTTCATGTTTACGTCTTCGTGACCGAGCATCGCATGCCGTAGTGCACTGACCATGTAGAAAATAGGATTAAAATCGGTAATGTGTTGCCAGAAGGGGGGAAGCATGTTGGTTGTGTAGAAAACCCCGCCTAAATAAATCAGTGGGGCGAGAACAAAGGTTGGCACAAAGGCCACTTCATCAAATGTACGTGCTAGCATGCCGTTCAGAAAGCCTGCGAGCGAAAACAATGCCGCAACCAACAAGATAACCAGGAACGTCATGGGGAGATGCGAGACGCTTACCTCAGCAAAAAAAGAGGCAACGAAGAGCACGAGAGTACCCACAATGAGTCCTCTTAATATTCCTCCCAGGACGTAGCCTAAGAGTAAGACAGTCCAATGCATGGGGCTCACGAGCATTTCTTCAATGCTTTTTTGAAAGCGTACACTGAAGAGCGAGTTGGATACGTTGGCGTACGCGTTCGTAATCACAGCCATCATGACGAGCCCAGGAGCGATAAAGGTATTGTAATTGTGTCCCGCAATGAGGCCAATCCGTGTGCCGATCACTGCTCCGAAAATTAAAAAATAAAGCAAGGTGGTGATGATCGAGGGTAAAAAAATTTGGCTCGGTATACGAAACATACGCACGACTTCTCGGCGCGTCAGGGTGTAGAGTGCTACGCATTGAGGGCTAATGTTCATGGTGAATCAGGTCCATAAAAAGTTCTTCTAACCGATTGGTTTTATTGCGTAAGCTGCTTATTTTCACGCCTTTTATATCGAATTGTGAGAAGACGTCGTTGAGTGAGTGCTGGTTATCAATTCTTAATTCAAACGTATGAGGGTCTATCAGTGTGGCAACCCATGGGTCGAATGGTGGGAGTGTCGTGATGGGGGTTATGGTATTAAAGACATAAGTTTGATGATTCAGTGTGCTGAGTAATGCACGCATGGAGGTGTTTTGAATGATTTTTCCGGTGTCAATAATGGCAATGTGTTTACACAATTGCTCGGCCTCTTCCAGGTAATGCGTGGTGAGGATGATGGTGGTGCCATCGGCGTTTGTTTGAGCAAGAAAATCCCACATGCTGCGTCGAATTTCGACGTCAACGCCTGCGGTTGGCTCATCGAGGATCAACACACTGGGTTCATGAACCAACGCGCGCGCAATCATCAATCGACGTTTCATCCCGCCCGATAGATGGCGCACAATCGCTTGTCGTTTTTCCCATAATCCGAGTTGCTTGAGTAAAGTCTCTGCACGAACGCGCGCACGGCGGCGCGATAGACCATAGTACCCCGCTTGATTTAAGAGGGTTTGTTCACAGGTTTCAAAAATGTTCAGGTTAACTTCTTGCGGCACTAACCCTAAACACTGCTTCGCGCGGGACGTGTCATTGTCTAGATCATAGCCTTGAATGGCAATGGAGCCGGAGGTTTTCGTCAACAAGGTCGCAATTAAACCAATGGTGGTTGATTTACCTGCGCCATTTGCGCCAAGCAAGGCAAAAAAATCCCCTGTTTTGACGGCTAGATCGATCCCCTTCAGCGCCTCCACACCATTGGCATATGTTTTACACAGCTGTTTGATCTCGATGGCATGCATGATGCGATCTAATCAATCCGCTTTTTTAAGGGTTAATTTTTCTTTGATGCGTGCAGCACGACCAGTCAAGTTACGTAAATAATACAGTTTGGCTCGACGAACATCGCCTCGGCGCTTCACTGTAATGCTATCTACGACTGGGCTGTAGGTTTGAAACACGCGTTCAACGCCGACGTTATGTGAAATTTTACGCACAGTAAATGCTGAGTTTAAGCCGCGGTTTCGCTTAGCAATGACAACGCCCTCAAATGCTTGCAAACGTTCACGCGCGCCCTCTTTCACTTTCACTTGGACTAAGACCGTGTCTCCTGGGTTGAATTCAGGAATATTTTTCCCTTGCATTTGTTCTGCATTGATTTGGTCGATAATGTTGCTCATAACTCACTCCTCAAATCGGTTCCCCGTGTCATGGGGGGCGCCGTGTTCGTGTTTAAATTCGACAAGCAATTGCTTGTCCATCTGATTTAACGGTAACTTGTCCAACAAATCCGGTCGCTTTAACCAGGTTTTTCCTAGCGCCTGTTTTCTTCGCCAGCAGTCAATGTCACGATGATTACCTCCCAATAATACCGAAGGCACATCGCACCCATTCACATGAGCTGGTCGCGTGTAGTGGGGGTGATCCAGCAGCCCCGTCATAAACGAATCCTGCATGGCGGATCCAGGATCGCCCAAGCTGCCCGGCAGCAGGCGAATGATCGCGTCAATAAAGACCATGGCCGCCAATTCGCCCCCACTTAAAACAAAATCGCCCAACGACCACTCGTCGTCCACATCTTGGGTGATGATGCGCTCATCAATTCCCTCATATCGCCCTGCAATAAAAAGCAAGGGTTGGTGTGCTGATGCCACACGATTCAAATCAGCTTGCTTAATTTGTCGCCCTTGCGGGCTCAAATAAACCGTTTGACAGGTGGGAGGGAGCTGCTTACGTGCGGATTGAATTGCCGCATGCAAGGGCTCATACATCATGACCATCCCGGGGCCCCCACCATAGGGCTTATCGTCGACCGCGCGATGAGGCGTACGCGCCCAATCGCGTGGATTCCAATGGTCTACACTGGCGATTCCTGCGGCAATAGCTCGTCCCGTGACCCCTTCATGCAACGCCTGGAACATGTGTGGCATGATGCTAATGACCCCAAAGCGTAACATCGCTTAAAAGTCCAGGTCCCAATCGACGGTGATTTGATGCTTGATCATATCAACATCCAGCACCACATCGTCCGGTAAATAAGGAATCAAATAACGACGCTCACCGACGACCACAAGGACGTCATTCGAACCGGTTGCTATTATTTCGCGAACAGCTCCAAATAAAGAGCCATCACGATGAACAACCGTCATGCCGATCAGCTGATGCCAGTAGTGTTCTCCCTGATCAAGATCAGGAAGTTCTTCTCGACGAACGGCAATGTCAAGATTGGTCAACGAAGCCACGTCCTCACGTTCAATATACCCCTCAATGCGCGTTAAAATATGCTTGTGGGTTATTTCTTCACTTAAACGTTTAACGGGGTGCCATTGTCCCTTTTTTTTGACATGCCAACCGGTGTATTGCAGGATATTATCGCGCGGCTCAGTAAAAGAGAGCACCGTAACAAGTCCTTTAATTCCATGTGGCCGACAAAAACGACCTACAACGACCCAGTCTGTAGCGACAGTATCCACAGTATCCACGTCGTTACGCAGCAGCTAAAGCGGCTTGTTGTTTACGAAATTCTTTGGTTAACGAGAGCACTCGATCAGATAGTTGAGCGCCAACGCCTTGCCAATGAGTCAATTTCTCAACTTCTAAGTGCAAGCGGACTTCTTGGCCTCGTGCAACAGGGTTAAAGTAGCCAATGCTCTCAATGTAGTTCCCATCTCGACGTCTGCGGCTATCAGTCACAACAATGTGGTAAAAAGGACGCTTTTTTGCGCCAGCCCGTGATAAACGTATAACGACCATTGTTTTCCTCTGTGTTAAGCGTAACTAGACAACGTATCTTCTCATGATTCAAATTCAAGTATTGGAGAAGATCCCATGAAAATGCCGTGTATTGTACGAAAATTAACGTGGGATGGGAAGAGTCTCTTCAATAAAAGACTAAAGCATCCCTTTCATCCCCGGAATCCCGCTCAAGCCACGCATCATTTGCTTTAATCCACCGGCTTTGGATAATTTTTTCATCATTTTTTGCATCTGATCAAATTGTTTAAGCATGCGATTTACGTCTTGTATTTGAGTTCCAGAACCCATTGCAATGCGTCTTTTGCGCGATCCAATAATAAGCTTAGGAATACGTCGCTCTTTCATTGTCATGGAATTAATGATGGCAATGGTCTGTGAGAGTGTTTTTTCGGTGGACTGACTGCTCATGTTTCGAGGCATCTGACCCATGCCAGGTAATTTCCCCATCATGCTTGAGATTCCACCCATGTTGCTCATTTGTATCAATTGCTCTTTAAAGTCATTGAGATCAAACCCTTTACCTTTTTTGAGTTTTTTGGCGAGTTTATCATGCGTTGCTTTATCTGTTTTGCGTTCAACATCTTCAATTAAGCTGAGGATATCGCCCATGCCCATGATGCGGGATGCAACGCGTTCTGGGTGAAAGCGCTCTAGCGCATCTATTTTTTCACCATGACCCATGAATTTAATCGGCTGACCGGTTAGATGTCGAATGGAAAGAGCCGCTCCGCCCCGCGCATCACCATCCGTTTTGGTCAAAATGACGCCGGTGAGTGGTAACGCGTCGTGGAATGCTTTTGCTGTATTTGCTGCATCCTGTCCCGTCATGCTGTCAACAACAAACAACGTCTCTGACGGAGACGTGGCTGCGTGAAGCGCTTTGATTTCGGTCATCATTTCCTGATCAACGTGCAGGCGTCCTGCGGTATCGATGATAAGCACATCCATGAATTGTTTTTTCGCACTATCCAATGCTTTTTTGACAATCGCTAGTGGCGATTCATTTGGCTCTGCGGGTGAAAAGGCGACCCCTAGTTCGTTTGCAAGTAATTTTAATTGATGTATGGCGGCGGGTCGGTAGACATCGGCACTCACGAGCATCACTTTTTTCTTTTCCATTTCTTTTAAATAGCGTGCAAGTTTTGCGGCAGTGGTTGTCTTTCCCGAGCCTTGTAAGCCTGCCATTAAGAAAACGGCGGGTGGTTGTGTTTTGAAATTTAATTCGGCATGCGTATCGCCCATGAGATGGACTAATTCGTCATGAACGATTTTTAATAATGCTTGTTCCGGTTTTAAGTGCGCGCTGACGTCTTGGCCTAACGCTTTCTGCTTCACCTCTTCGATAAAATCTTTAATAACAGGCAGTGCGACGTCTGCTTCGAGTAGGGATAAGCGTACGTCACGCAGTGCTTGTTGCATGTTGTCTTCGGTAAATCGGCTCTGGCCACTTAAGTGCTTGAATGAACGAGCCAATCGTTCTGTTAAATTGTCAAACATGATTGATCCTCAGGTCTTGTCTTTCTGATTGCGCTATCATACATCATCTGAGCGTATTTTTTGATATGATCCTCTGCTTATGGTGAATGTTCTGTGTTAAGGATTACTCCGTGTTGATCCCGCTTTCCACACTAATTCTTATTTTGGTTGTTTTGATCTGTGTTTCTGCTTTTTTCTCCGCTTCAGAAATTGGAATGATGTCGTTGAATCGTTATCGATTACGGCATTTGGTTAAAAAAAATAACAAACAAGCTTGCCGAGTGAACCAGCTTTTAGCTCATCCTGATAAATTGCTAAGTGTTGTCTTGATTGGAAACACACTAGCAAACATTGTCGCCTCAACGGTCGGTACGTTGATTGGTCAGCGATTGAATGGAGATGCAGGCGTTGCCATTGCTACGGCGTTGCTGACCTTGGTCATATTAATTGTGGCAGAAATGGTTCCGAAGACCCTGGCAGCACTTTATCCTCAGCGTGTGGCGTTTGCTACGGCCTTGCCTTTGATGATTTTACAATATATTTTGTCGCCGTTGGTTCACTTGGTTAGTCGAGTAGCGACGGGTATTTTACGTCTGTTTGGCGTGTCGATTGAACGGGTGCAAAAAGAAGCTCTCACGGGAGAAGAGTTACGCTCGGTTGTTCATGAAGCGGGTGGGTTGCTTCCCATAGAGCACAAAAGCATGTTGATTAGTTTACTTGATCTTGAGTCCGCGCGCGTGGAAGACATCATGGTGCCTAAAGCCGAGGTTGTTGGCATTGATTTGGATTTGCCATGGCCAAAACTGTTGGAACAATTGGAAACAGCTCAACACACACGACTGCCGTTGTATCGAGGGAGTATGGATCAGCTGGTCGGTATGATTCATTTACGTGATGTGTTGAATTTGATGTTAAGCGCTGAACTTGACTTGCAAGGGCTGATTAATATGGCAGATAAGCCTTATTTTATCCCTGAAGCTACGCCGTTGAATGTGCAAATTTTAAATTTTCAAAAAATGAAACGACGCAGTTGTTTTGTCGTGGATGAGTACGGCGATCTGCAGGGCCTGGTCACCATGGAAGATATCCTTGAGGAGGTTGTGGGGGATTTCACAACCGATATCGCCGCGTTGAGTAAAGACATTACGTTCCAAATCGATGGCGCGGTCATGGTGGATGCGAGCATCACGTTACGCAACTTAAATCGAGCGCTGGGCTGGCAACTTCCGTCGCTTGGACCCAGGACCTTGAGTGGCTTGATCATCGAGCATCTGGGATATATTCCGCCAGCAGATTGTTGTTTGAGGATAGAGCATTACCAAATTGAAATACTCAAGGTAGCGGACAATATGATTAAGAGCGCAAGAATGATTAAAGCGCACAGAAAAAATGCTAAAGGATGATCGGCCAGGGATGATGGTAAAATCGCGTTAATCGGCCCAGTAATGCGTGTGCCGGGGAGGCGAGGGCAAACGGTGTGTTGAATCCATCAATCCACTGTCCTGTGCTGATTTGTTGTACGATGGGAAGGTAGCCTTCTGGTGTAGGATAGAGCGCTAATAGCCAATCGTCTTTTAATATGGCATATAATTTCATGGCGTCAAGCGTGGCTAGCTTGTCCGCACGCAAATGGAGTTGTTCGTCGTGCGGACCCACCGTAAAATACTGTTGAGCTAAGCGTCGCGCCATGTCTTTAGATAGAAACTGATTGGGCAGCATGCCGCTCTCCATGATAAAAGCACGCGATGGCAGCGAACGGTCTGGATGTTCAATCACGGGCAGCAAGGATATTCCATCCATGCGATGGGGAATCTTGATTCCAGAAAAGGCCTGCAACGTGGGTGCTATATCCATTAAGGCCACGCGCGTGGCGACTGTTTTTGGATGTGACGTCAACGTATGATTTTGATAGGTCTGGAAAGCTAACACACAGTGAAATTGCGCTTGGCTTAATAAATCAGAACCATGGCCCGCACTTTTGTTTAATACGGTTGATGTATAGCGTAAAAAATACGTTTCGAGTTTACTCGTCAGGGACCCTTGATAGGTCGCTTGCGTTGTTTGTCGAGAGTTAGGCGTATACAACGTTTCGCCATGATCACTTAAAAGCACCACGAGGCTGTTTGTTAGATAACCTCGTTTTTCAAGGGTTACAAGCAGGGTCGCGACTTGGTTGTCTACCGCACGGAGAGCCGCGTTGTATAATGGCTCTCGGTGGTGAACACTGTATTCGTCATTGACCGCGCTTGCGGCCGATGGTGCGAACGCATACGGCCAATGGGGCAATGTGAAATGCACCGCCATGAAGAGCGGCATATTGGGTTGTTGAGTGGATAAAGCGGTCTCGATGGCGTGGTCAAATGTGTGCGGGTAGTATGAAAAATAACTGGCGCGGTTCATATGATTGTATGGAAAAAGAACACGACCGAGTGGGCAATTAATCAGAAGGTTACTCAGCGGAAAGTCATTGAATGTTCCCATCAGAAAGTCATTGATGCCCAGTTTGGGGCCAATGGTGGTTTGAAATCCAAATTCTTTGTCAATCGTGTTAAATCGACGATCATCGGTTGCAAAAAGCGTTTGATAGCCAGCGTGTTGCAATGCCCATGCAATACTCTTGTCAGCGCGTGTTGTATTTGGAGGCATGAGATTGTAATGAGCAAAGTGATTTGCCGGATGGAGTCCAGTTAAAATGCTTGTCCAGGCGGGGTATGTTCTGGCCAACGGACTGATGGTTTCTTTAAACCAGACGCTTTGATTGATAAATGCCGCAAGGGTTGGGGTAAGGGTCTTGTTAATGCTTTGGGGACTTAATGAGTCCACACCGATGAGAATCAGGTTCGGTGTGGAAAGTGAGGTATTTGCGACGGGATAGGGTGATGAAGGAAAAAGCGAGACGCAAATTAATCCAACCGTGATCAAGAGTACCGCTAGGTAATGCGTTTTAGATGCTATCCAGATGGTATTGATGGTTAGTAAACCAAGAGGGACCCAGAATATAAGCATGGAAGCGTAAGCGAAGGTATGTGGGAGATCGGGGAAAAGTGTACGACTAAACAGGCTTAACGGAAAGAACGCTGCATTGGTTAGAAGGAGTGCCGCCAGAGAGCTTAGCCCAATGAATCCATGAATCCACTGGTGGGCTCGCGGACTGAGTCGATAGGGAATAAGGCCCCACATCAAGGCTGTTTGCCAGCAGGTCAGCAGCAAATAAAGTACGCATTGAATCAAAAGAGTGAGGAAGAGCTCGAGGTAGACTCCCTTAGGCGTAGGAATGGCGCTGACAAAGCTGCCGTTGTTTACAAGAATAAGCGCAAGTTGTAGGCTAAAAAAAAGAACGTTGAACCATGCAAACTCATTAAACCAGCGACGGTGAGGAGCGAGGGTCATGGTACACAAGAGGATAAATACTCACTGCGCGTCAAGGACATGTAACTGTCCCTCGATTACGTAATGCACTTCCAATGGTATTGGCATCTAAAAACTCTAGCTCACCGCCCGCAGGGATCCCATGAGCGAGCTGACTTATCATGACACCACAGGGTTGTAAGAGGGTTTGAATGAAGTGGATCGTCGTTTGGCCTTCTATGGTTGGGCTGAGTGCCAAAATAACCTCACGTATGCCACCGTGCAGGACGTGTTGTTGCAGCCCGTTGAGTGCGATGTCTTCTGGCCCAATCCCATCGAGTGGTGAAATTTTCCCCATGAGTACATAATACGCACCGTGGTAGGCGTTGGTTTGTTCGATGGCAGCGACATCTGCTGGGGTTTCAACGACACATAACGTGCTTGTGTCGCGATCGGGATCGAGACACAGGCGACAGCGATCACGCTCCGTGTAGTTGTTGCATGTGTCGCAATGACGAATATCGCGCATGGCAGTATCTAAGCACGCAGCGAGATGAACGCCACGTTGGCGTTGGTGTTGAAGCAGATAAAAGACCATGCGTTGCGCTGACTTTGGCCCGACTCCAGGTAAGCAGCGTAACGCATCGACCAGACGAGATAATGCATCCATGGTTGGGTGATTATTCTTTGTCTTCATCCGTCTTCATAAAATCAGTTGGAATATTTAACCCAGATGTTAATTGAGCGATTTTTTCTTTCGATGCTTTTTCAATTTTACGCACAGCATCATT
>CANISA010000029.1 GCA_947470005.1 Legionellaceae bacterium
CTGAATAAGATCGCTCAATGGCAAACCATATCCTAGATACCCACGTGCCACTCGCACAACATAACGTAAGTGAGGCAACACTAATTGCCGCGCGCCCTCCAAATCGCCATCATCCTGCAGACGTTGTACATGCGCTAACTCCTCTTCCGCAGTCAGCATGGGAATTTGATTCACTTGATGAATATACGCATCCAAACTACCAATGGGCACACTCAATGTACGTTGTAACGACAAACTCATGACGCTCCTCTCGTAATAATCAGATGATCAACGATGCGCTAGTATACTACAACCCTCTCAAAAATTCACTCATAGGGTTCAATAAGCTCAAGTTGTCTATTAACCGACAAACGCGCCCCGAGCCAACCTAGCCCCATGGCCACACCCAAGAGCCATATTGCTTGAGACACAGACATCCCTAGTGCCAAGTAACTCACATGATACAGCACCAGCAAGGGGTGAAGCACGGGAGTCAAACTGAATAAAAAAAGCTTGATCAACATCAACGCCCCCACGGCCCCCGCCAATCCAAACCAAACACCAGAATATAAAAAAGGACGCGCAATGAACGCATCCGTTGCTCCAATTAATTTTAACACCTGCACTTCCTCCTGGCCTTTATGCACCGCAAGGCGTAGCGTGTTGCCAATAATCATCACGACAGAAAATCCAAGAAACAGCATCAAGGCATGAGCCAGGGTCGTGACAAACTTGAGAATGATATACAAGCGTGCTATCCATTGCGTATCCAGTTTGGCCTGCTCCACGTGAGGGTATGCTTTCAATTGGCCAAACAAGTGGGCCATTTTTTCAGGGGTATCCATCGCCGTTGTCGGTGTCACGTCAATCATCGCGGGGAGAGGATTTTCAGGCAAATACTGTAAGAGATCCTGTAAACCATCTTGCTGCTGCAGATAAGCCAACCCCTCCGCTGCTGATTTCAAGGACGCGTCCAATACGCCCTCTGTCCGACGCACGCGTGACAACAACGCGATTTCCTCAGGGGCCGCGAGGGGCGTATGAAGATAAAGCGACACATGCCCGCCTTGTTGCCAACTCGAGGTCAATTGCTTCATGTTTTCCGTCAGCACCCAAAACAGAGCCGGCAACGTCAACGCAACAGCAATCACCGTGAGTGTCATCATTGTGGCAAGCGGGGTGCGGCACAATGCGCTCAAACTCCCCAGAAGAGCCCGCCGATGACAAGCAAAAAATACCTGCACGCGCTTTAGCACACGCGCCCCCCCTTCAACATCACCATGCGATGCTTCATGCTGGCAATCAATGACAGATCATGTGTCGCAACCAATACCGCAACCCCGACCTGATTAAACTGCTCAAAAAGCTTCATGATGTCAGCCGATAACGCGGGGTCCAGGTTCCCTGTCGGCTCATCCGCAATCAACAACGCTGGTTTGTGAACAATGGCTCGGGCGATACCAACGCGTTGCTGCTCCCCTCCGGAGAGGTGAATGGGTCGCATTTTTTCTTTCGAGAGCAATCCCACCATTTCAAGCGATGCCCGAACACGTTTCGCTATCCACAACGCATCGCCTCCCTGAAGTTGCAAGGGAAGAGCGACGTTGTCAAACACGGATCGGTCATTCAACAAATGAGGGGACTGAAACGTGATTCCGAGGCTTCTTCGATAGCGCGCAATGTCACGCTTTTTGAACAACGCAATTGACTCACCATTCACCATCAGTTGCCCAGACGAGGGTCGTTCAAGCAGGGCAATCAGCTTCAATAGCGTACTTTTCCCCGCCCCTGAATGACCCGTAAGAAAGACCATCTCTCCTGGATTCAAACAAAAATTGACCTGGCTTAACGCTTCGTAGCCGCCTGGGTACCGCTTGCTGACTTGATTAAATTGAATCATCTTGAAAAATAGCTTGAACAAATTGCGCCGCATCAAATGCTCGCAAATCGTCTATGTTTTCACCAACCCCAAGGTAACGAAATGGGATCCCCAAGGCATCTGCAATTGCAAATAATATGCCCCCTTTTGCCGTTCCATCTAATTTGGTCATCGTGATCCCAGTCAACCCAATGGCCTCGTGAAACTGCCGCGCCTGATTTAAGGCATTTTGCCCAATACTGGCATCTAAGACCAACATGGTTTCATGAGGAGCGTCCGGATCTAATTTTTGAAGCACTCGTTTGACTTTCTTAAGCTCATCCATCAAATGCGTTTGAGTATGCAACCGCCCCGCCGTATCAGCAATCAATATATCCATGCCTCGTGCTTTTGCAGCAGAAAACGCATCAAACAGTACCGAGGCACTGTCTGCACCCGTGTGCTGTGCTATGACGGGGATTTGATTCCGTTCGCCCCAGGCTTGCAATTGCTCAACCGCCGCCGCACGGAACGTATCCCCTGCGGCTAACATCACTCGCTTGCCCTGTTGCTGGTATTGCCGCGCCAATTTGCCAATCGTGGTTGTCTTACCCGCCCCATTGACCCCCACCATCAAAATAACAAAGGGCGACGGCTCTTTTTCTCGCGCCACACGGACGGGCTCTTCCACCTGAAGCAGCGCTTCCATACGCGATTTCAACGCTGAAAAAACCGCGTCGCCATCCGCTAATTGCTTCCTTAAAACACCCTCACTCAATTGAGTCAACAGCCTTTGCGTGGTGGGAGCGCCAAAATCAGCCATCAACAAAATGGTTTCCAACTCATCCAGCAACGCTGCATCGATTTCTTTTTTTCCAAGCAACAGATGCTGCAGTCCTCGGCCTAATTGCAGACGTGTTTGGCTTAAGCTTCGCCGGAGTCGCATCAAAAATCCAGCCGCCACGGGCACTGCTTCGTTCGGCGTCGACAATAACACGTCGGACGCGACGGGCACGTTCATGGTATTCTGATTTCGCTTCAACCATTTAATCATAGGTATTTAGTCATAGGGTATACAAAACAGGTGAAATGTGAAATTCTATCATTTTTTTATCGGGGTGAAACATGCGCATTATACTCATCACATTATTCACCCTGCTCGCCGCCCCCTCTTTCGGAGGAATACAGCAGTTTACCTTAGATAATGGATTAAAAATACTGGTTAAAGAAGATCATCGCGCCCCAGTTGCCGTTGTAATGGTTTGGTACAAAGTAGGCTCTGCCGACGATTCCCCTGGAGTAACCGGCATCGCCCACGTGCTCGAGCACCTGATGTTTAAAGGAACAACGGCGTACCCCTTGGGTATTTTTTCAAAAACCATCGCAAGCCTTGGTGGTCAAGAAAATGCCTTTACCAGCAATGATTACACGGCTTATTTTGAAAAAATTGCAGCAGAACACGTGCCAACCAGCCTCAAACTGGAGGCAGACCGCATGCAAAACTTAACCCTCGATGCCTCAGAGTTTACAAAAGAAATCAAAGTCATCCAAGAAGAGCGTCGACTGCGTACAGAAGATAACCCCCAAGCATTAACGTTTGAGCGTTTCTTAGCAACCGCCCACTTGGCCTCGCCCTATCACCACCCTGTGATTGGCTGGATGAATGACCTCGAACACCTGACCATCCGTGATGTTCGTGCGTGGTACCAGCGCTTTTATGCCCCCAATCACGCCACATTGGTCGTGGTAGGCGATGTATCACCTGCTCACGTTTACACGCTCGCAAACGAGGCCTTTGGCTCCCTTTCAAAACGACCCGTTCGCTCATATAAACCACAAATAGAGCCTCCTGCTTTAGGCAAAAAGACAGTCGACGTTCACGGACGAGCTGAGGTCCCTTTGTTAATGAGGGGCTACACCGTGCCTTCCGTAAAATCTGTTTCGCTGATGCATCAATTGGACCCTTATGTCCTGGAAATCATCGCTGGCATCCTCGATGCTGGCGATAGTGGCCGCCTACAGCGCCACTTGGTTCGTGGCACACAAAGTGCGAGTGCCGTTGGTGTCAATTATAATCTCTATACGCGATATGAAACACAGTTCATTCTGTATGGTGCGCCGTCTCAAACGCACACGCTTGAGGCTATCGACAAAGAAATCGAACATGAAATCAATCGATTAAAAACAGAACGCGTGCCTGAAGCCGAGCTGCAGCGGGTGAAAACGCAATTGATCGCCCAAAAAACATTTGAGCGCGACTCCATCTTTGGTCAAGCCATGGAGTTGGGTCTGCTGGAAACCGTCGGTTTAGGTTGGAAGACCGTCGACCAATACGATGCTCGCCTTCGCCAAGTCACTGCCGCCCACATTCAAACCGTCGCAAACGATTATTTTCAAGATGCCCGGCAAACTGACGCCCGATTAATCCCACACCCCGGAGCGCGCCCATGAACGGAATCATCACGATTGTTTTTCTTTTTTTCTTAGCCCCCGCTCTTGCCGCAACACCTTTACACATTGATCGCTGGCAAACCACGCAAGGTACGCCTGTGGTCTTTTATCAAGCCATGGATGTTCCCATGCTTGACATCAACATCGCGTTTCACGCCGGCTCTGCTTACGACGGTCCACAGTTTGGATTAAGTGCGCTCACCGTGCGCCTCCTCAATCAAGGCAACGCAGGATTGGATGCAAGTGCCATTGCAGATCAATTTGCTGACATTGGCGCACAATATTCAGGCAACAGTACCCGTGATAGCGCGGTCTTGAGCCTAAAAACCCTAAGTGAGCCCCTCGCTCGTTTTCACGCACTAAACACCTTGATCCGCGTGATGAGCCACCCTGATTTTCCAGAAGCAGCCTTTGCCCGAGAAAAAAATCAACAACTGTTGGCCATTCAACAAGTTCAGGAATCGCCGGATGCCGTTGCCGATGAAACCTTCTACCAAGCGCTCTATCAAGAGCATCCCTACGCGCACCCTATTGATGGGAAAGAAGCCCACGTTAACGCCCTCCACGTGGATGACGTGCAACGATTTTACAAGCAATTTTTCGTCAGTCGAAATGCCGTTATTGTCCTCGTTGGAGCCATCGATAAACCCACGGCCATGCAAATAGCAAATGACCTCATGAAAGACTTACCCCTCGGCCACAAGGCCCTCCCGACTCGACAAGCAAAAGCCCTGCCGGACGAAATGAACATTGAAGTCCCCTTTGCTTCCTCACAAGCCGTTCTTCGCTTAGGTCAACTGGGCGTAGACCATCACGACCCCTTCTATTTTCCTCTGCTGGTTGGCAACTACACGCTTGGCGGTGGTTCATTGGTCTCACGGCTAGCGTATGAACTCCGCGAAAAACGGGGACTCACGTATGGCGCCTACAGTCAATTTATCCCGATGCCCGGGCTTGGACCGTTTATGATTAGTTTTTCAACCAAACAAACCCAAGCACGAAACGCCCAGGTCATCACACGAGACACCCTTCTCCATTTCATTAAGTCTGGGCCGACCGCAGACGAGCTCGTTGCCGCAAAACAGTATTTAACGGGAAGCTTCCCGTTATCCCTCGCCAGCAACCAAAACATGGCCAACACCCTGCTCAGAATGGCTTTTTATGCGCTTCCTGATGACTACCTTGACACGTACGTTGAGCACATTCGCGCCGTGCGCATTGAAGATATTCAACACGCTTTTCAACAACGACTAAACCCTAAGCACTTGCTTGACATTCACGTGGGGAACACGTGAACCAGGTTATTCGAATCATTGGCGGTACGTATAGAGGAAAGAAGATCTCTTTTCCTGCGATTGAAGGCCTACGCCCAACGCCCGATCGCGTTCGCGAAACCTTGTTTAACTGGCTGATGCATGACGTTCGCGAAGCGACCTGCCTTGATGCCTTTGCAGGCAGTGGAGCGCTAGGCTTTGAGGCTTTTTCACGCGGGGCACATGCGGTCACCCTGGTGGAGCAATCTCCTGTGGCGTATGCCAACTTAAAAAAACAAGCCTTATCCTTCCAATCTGCTCGATTAAACGTTATCCAAGCAGATGCTGCAACCTTCTTGGCTGAAACGCCGCTAGCGTTCGATGTTATCTTTTTTGACCCGCCGTTTGCTAATCTATCTCTTTTTGAAGGACCCCTCAAACAAGGTGCCGCACATGCCTTGCGGCCGGGTGGATTTCTGTACCTGGAGTCACCTCACGAAATTGCACTCGACAGAACCGTTTGGGAGCCTCTTAAATTAAAACAAGCAGGCCGCGTGTTCTACTCGCTCTATAAAAAGCAGCCCAGCGCGGCTTTGTTTCTTAACCCCCGCAGCGTCTTCTTTCACACAATTCAGGCGGATCGACGGCCTTGAGGCATCCCCAGTGAGGTCATTTTATTGAGCAACTGCGAGCGAGAATTATTGAGTTAGAAAAGCAGACAAAAAAGAATAGCACGCATCAAGCGGCTATGCCGCTTTCAGGATGACGTACTGGGAAGATACAAAAAATAACATAATAACTTCAAACAAAAACTAATTGAAGCGAACAATCTCAATAGGCCTCTATGAGAGCATAATTCAACGCCTGTTTAAAGAATTGATGCAATCCCTTCGATGATGCTAAACTAGAACGGTATGTTGCATACACAATACCCGCCCGTTTAAGTCTGCCGCTTGATGTAATCTACGCGTCGACCTCGACGGGTCTAATAACCAGGAACCACTGAATGAGTATAAAAACGATCGTTCAAGCTTTTCGACGCCTTTTCTCGTGTCGTCACGCCCACACTAAACAACAGGGAACCATTAAGTTTTTTGACCGCAAAAAACGCTTTGGATTTATTATGGCCGACAAACAAGAGTATTTTTTCCACGCAACAGCGGCAAAACCTGAAGACTTCAAGTCCCTACGCGACGGAGCCCTTGTTATGTTTGTCGTTATTCAAGGAAAAAAAGGCCCTCAAGCCGATAAGATTGAACTTATTTAACCATCCTTTTAATGGAGCAACCAGACCGTGTCTTCTAACGAGAGCGTACGACAACACATTCTGCACTTGAATGATTACCTGCATTCACAGGTGCTCGGCCAGGCCAGCTTGGTTTCACGGTTGCTGATTGCTCTGCTTGCTGACGGCCATCTACTTGTGGAGGGCGCGCCTGGTTTAGCCAAAACACGCGCCGTGAAAGCATTAGCCGTTGGGGTTGAAGGGCACTTCCATCGCATTCAATTTACCCCTGATTTGTTGCCTGGCGATCTCACCGGAACAGATGTCTATCACCCCGAAGATGGCTCGTTTGTTTTTCAACCTGGCCCGATTTTTCACGAGATGCTGTTGGCTGATGAAATCAATCGCGCGCCAGCCAAAGTGCAATCCGCACTGCTTGAAGCCATGGCCGAGCGCCAAGTCACCATCGGTGGGAAAACCTACCCCCTTCCCGCGTTATTTTTGGTAATGGCCACTCAAAATCCCATTGAACAAGAGGGCACGTACCCGTTACCCGAAGCCCAATTGGATCGCTTTTTAATGTACGTCAAAATAGGCTACCCTGACGCACGCGTTGAACATGAAATTCTGATGCTTGCACGACGTGAGGCCTTGGGATTACTCAACGACGCCCTACACGATGCAGAGGCGAACCCTGCAGCTGTTACGCCTTTACGCCAAGACATTCTTTTTGAAGCCCGACGCGAGGTCCTCAACGTGCACACGAGTGAAGCCCTTGCGCAATACTTGGTACACTTGGTCGTTGCCACGCGCGACCCAACACCTTACAGTGACAAATTAGCACGGTGGCTTCGCTTCGGTGCAAGTCCTCGAGCAACCATCGCACTGGACCGTTGTGCAAAAGCACACGCATGGCTTGCTGGACGAGATTACGTCACCCCTGAAGATATCCATGTGATCGCACACGATGTGCTGCGCCACCGCATCCTGTTAACCTTTGAGGCCGAAGCGGAGGGGATCAGCACCGATGCCTTTTTGGATGAGTTGCTTCGTTTAGTTGCTTTGCCCTAATTCGAGCGCTTTCATGACTGACGGAATTGTTGCAACATTACCCGAGTTAATCGCGCTACAGCGCCTAACACAAACCGTGCGTTATCGCGCTCCGAGCCAATTCAGCCAGATAGGCTCCCACCGGTCAAAATCCCGTGGCCGTGGCATGGACTTCACGGACGTACGAAACTATCAAGCCGGTGATGAGATAAGACACATGGAATGGCGGGTTACCGCGCGCACGGGACGGCCCCACATTAAGTTATACGAGGAAGAACGAGAGCGACCCGTGGTGATTCTCGTTGATTTTAATCCCTCGATGTATTTTGGTACACGTATTGCGTTTAAATCACTGGTTGCCGCAAAGCTTGCAAGCCTTATCGCGTGGACGGCCAGCACGGAGGGAGACCGCGTCGGCGGCCTGTTGTTTTCTTCAACGACCCATCATGAATTCACGCCCAAAAGCCGTGATGCAGGTGTATTGCCCATGTTAGCGGCTCTTGCCAACTACACAAGCCATCCACGCCCACCCATCGCCCCTGCACCTCGTGCGTTGAGTGATGCACTGTTGCGTTTGCGGCGCGTAGCAAAGCCCGGCAACCTTCTGGTGCTCATCAGTGACTTTTACACCATGGATGACGACTGCGAACAGCACTTAAGCCGTTTGCAAAACCATAATGACCTGTTAGCTTATCATCTGTGTGACCCCTTGGAGCTAGCCCCCCCCAAACCTGGCCTTTACCCGGTCACCAATGGAAAACACTCGCTATGCTTCGATACCACAAAAAAACAAATCCGTAGCGCTTACCATGACGCGTGTGAAACACGTATCCAAACATTGCACGCTCAACTCAAACGTCTGCGTGCCCAAACCATCCAGGTCACGGCTCAAAGCGATCTCCCCCTTCTCGTTCACCAAACATTTCCTCGGAGGTCGTGTGGCTAACGCGCTCGCAGGATTGCGTGATATCCATCTGCCTTCGCCCATCGGCTGGTGGCCCGTAGCCCCTGGCTATTGGGTGGTCGCGTTGCTTCTAGCATTCCTTCTCATGACTCTTTTTTTTCACCATCGCCACCGTCAATCGCGCCAAATCAAGCGCTGCGCCCTGAGGCAATTGGCGCGCTATCTCCGCTGTCATGAACAAACACCTCACGCAGGAACAACGGCCGCCCACCTGTCATCACTTTTAAAACAAGTGGCCCTTCACTATTACCCACGATCGCAAGTGGCCTCGCTGCAGGGCGATGCTTGGCTGATTTTTCTCACTGAAACAAGCAAACAGTTAGATTTTGAACCCGCACGCCATGCGCTACTAGAGTCTCCGTTTCGCCCGGAAACCAATCACCCCGTAGCACTGTTGTTTCCCCTCGTGAAAACATGGATCAAGCAACGGAGCGGCCGATGTTTGAATTAGCCATCACATGGGCACTTATCGGCTTACTTTGGCCTTTGCTCGCTTGGCGTGCATTGCCTCCTGCACCCATGATTGGTCGACAAGCATTAAGCGTGCCCTTTTTTAACCTCATCGCCCGCTTGCACGAAACACGCGCCATGCCGCATCGACGACCGCCCGTTTGGTTACTCTTAATTTGGGCGCTGATTATTTTTGCCGCATCAGGCCCTCGCTGGGTTGGCGCACCAGAACCCCTTGCGCGCGAAGGACACAACATCATGTTAGCACTGGATGTATCCGGTAGCATGGCGATTGATGACATGACCTGGCGCAATCAACCCAGCACACGACTTGGCGTGGTTAAACGCGCGGCTGATGCCTTTGTCAGTCAACGGGCAGGTGATCGCATTGGCTTAATTTTATTCGGCACGCGAGCCTACCTGCAAACGCCCCTTACCTACGATAGACACAACGTGCACCTACGCCTTGAAGACGCAACCGTTGGACTGGCAGGGAATTCAACATCCCTTGGGGACCCCATCGGCCTTGCCGTCAAACACTTAAAGCACGCTCCACAACAAGGCCGCCTGATTATTCTATTGACGGATGGCGTGAACAACGCAGGGATTATCTCTCCATTAAAGGCCGCTAGCTTGGCAAAATCCGAAGGAATCAAGATTCACACCATTGGGCTCGGACGCAGAGAGAACGCTCATGCCTTCATGGGGCTCGGGCTCACTATGAATGGCGGAGCCGATCTTGATGAGGACACCCTGAAAGCGATAGCCAAAGCCACGGGTGGCCACTACTTTCGCGCCACGGATCAATCCTCATTACAACGTATTTACCAACTCATCAATCAGATGGAAACCGTGACACAAGAACAGGCCACGGTGCGGCCACAGCATGAGTATTATCCCTGGTTTCTTGCTCTCGCCTTCTGTTGTTTCATGGGTGGGGTTCTCCATGAAACAGGTTTTGCGAGAAGAACCTCATGATGAGTCTTACGTTTCATCTGCTCAGGCCCTATTGGCTGCTTGGCTTTCTCCCTCTCATTCTATTGGGCGTCATCCTGCTACGCCAAGCGCCGGCCCTCCACGCGTGGCGCCACGTTTGCGACGACCATTTGCTGCCTCATCTACTTGAGAAACAAGGACTCGGCGGCTATCGGCGCGCATTGGGCTTATTGCTCGCATCAATGGCCTGCTTGGTGTTGAGTTTAACCGGTCCTACCGGCTCTCGACTGCCCGTGCCGGTGTACCAACAACAGCAAGCGCGCGTCTTGGTCTTAGACCTCTCAAACACCATGCTTGCCCAGGATCTTCCCCCCAATCGACTCCAACGGGCAAAATTTAAATTGCACGACCTCTTTCAACACGCAAACCAAGGACAATTTGCACTTATTGTGTATACTGGCGAGTCGTTTATTGTCTCACCATTGACCGATGACGCACAAACCATTGATGCCCTTGTTACGTCACTCACCCCCGATCTCATGCCCGTAGGCGGGAATCGATTGGACAGTGCCTTGCTGGAGGCCCACGAATTAATTAAACAATCCGGTGCTTCGCGCGGCAATATTTTAGTATTAACAGCAGAAGCACCCTCTCTCCTGGCAATCAATACAGCACGTACCTTAGCGAACGAAGGCACCGCAACGTCCGTGTTACCCATGCTTCGAAAAAAAGAAACAAACCCTTTATTCAAACAATTAGCGTCAGCAGGTGCCGGACGAGCGTTTCCTTTTTCCGAGACATCAAACGATATCAACCGATGGTTATCAATGACACAGAACGAACGTGGCTTTCACGCCGCGGCAAACGACAGTATCCCCACATGGCGTGACGAAGGTCGCTGGCTTTTAATTCCGGCACTCCTCCTGTTGCTACCTGCTTTTC
>CANISA010000030.1 GCA_947470005.1 Legionellaceae bacterium
ATCTGGGTCACGAGCGGTTGCTGGGGAATTTCCCATACCCCGGTGCTTGATAAACGCTGGGGATGTTCGGTTAACGCGAGCGCTGTGGCGGTTGTTTTGGTGGTTTTCCCTGTGCTCGGGTCGTGGAATGAAAAAGACTCAGGTAGTCCGAGAGAGCCCGCGATCACGAGGCCATCGCTATTTTCATGTTGAGAGATGGCGGCCCCGTTCTCGCCTGGACGGTGTAAGATTAGGGCGAGGACACCCCGTTGGATGGTCTGCCAATTTTTGTAAGAAACGTGTTCTTTCGCGAAAAGTTTAAAGGCTTCACCGCTGACGATGAGACCGCCAGGGAAATGGAGTAAAGGCGCCCGGTTGAGTACGAATTTACCTGCTTCTAACGCCTGCTGCACCCAACGCATAAATTCGATAGCCATGAATCGCTCCTTACCCGCTAGCGCCAAGGGCTCCGGCGTGTTATCAACAAACGTAGCAATTCGCGCGGGGCGATCGCGCGCAGGAACACAGGCTCGTATCGGGAAATGATTGAGCTCGTGTTGAATAGCGATTGCATCTGCGCGGTCTAAAATGGCGCCTAAAGCGCCTGCTGATCCGCTATCTTCATCGAGGAGAGCCAGCCACACCGCCAAGACGTCTCGGTTTGATGCAATCCAGGCAAAGCCTTCTTCAGGCATCAGTCGACGAGCGAGCAGAAGGGTTAATCGGCGACGCAAGGCGTAATCGTCGCTGGTTTTAAATTCAAACCAATAGTGATGATTCATGTTGCCGAGTGGCTCAAGGAGAGGTTCCCATTCTTTTAATGGTAGCCCTTTCATGCTGTAGCGGTCGACGCGATAATCCAGGCATAATGTTCCTATTCCGCGAAGAAGGCTTGCAGAAAATAACGCATACCACCAGCGCTTTTGCTCATCAGACAGCGCCTCATTGGGGGCAGGCAAAAGGTATTGACGAAACAACTGTACAGCGGCTTGTGCGCGAGCAAGCGCATGATCAAGCAAGCCCCCCGGTAAGGCATAATAGAGGCTACTTTCGGGTAAACGCTGGCAGTGATGGGCCACTTGCTTGATTAAACGAAGACACAGGCTATCAAAAAGCGAGGACTCAAACTCACTTGTTTGCGCGAAGAGTTTAAGTATCTCTTTGCGTTTGATATCGGATAGCAATTGCTCTGGTGACAAGATGGCGGTGAGCATGCTGAGCGGCTTGGCGTCGGTTGGCGCGGTTTTTTTTGTGGGCTGATGAAACAAGCGGACCTCCCCTATGGCAGCAAATTTAATTTATTTTACACGAATCGGCAATATAATGCGCTATTTCGACGTATTCAAGAATAGAAATTTGTTCCGGCCGTTTCGACGGGTCAATTTGTAACGCGCTGAGTGCTGCGGCGTTCAGCAGGGGCTTCAGATTGTTGGCCAGGGTTTTTCGTCGCATGGCGAAGGCGGTCGCTACCACGTGCTTGAGGGTTTCCAGGCAAACAGCTGGGTAGGGCGAAACGCGATGAGGGGTGAGACGCACCACGGCAGATTCCACTTTGGGTATGGGGAAAAACGCGTGAGCCGGAACAAGAAAAAGGCATTCAACATCGCAGTGATACTGGACCATGATGCTTAATCGACCGTAGGCTTTACAGCCAGGGCTTGCAGCCAGGCGATCAACCACCTCTTTTTGCAACATGAAATGCATGTCATCGATGTGTTGTTTGTGTTTGAGTAAGTGCATGAGGAGTGGTGTTGAAATGTTATAGGGTAAATTTCCAACCACGCGCAAGTGTTCCCCAAACGTACCATAATCGATTTTAAGCGCATCGGCCTGAATGAGCGTCAGTGTGTGTGGGTGTTGGGGGAGGCTGGCGAGCCGTGCGTGAAGGTCTGTATCAATTTCGATTGCAGTCAAGGCATTGACTTCACGTAACAAGGGCAGGGTGATAGCACCTAGACCGGGACCTATCTCTAATAGATTGTCTGACGGTTGTGGGCGAATGGCATGCACGATGGCTTGAATGACGTGAGGATCTTGGAGGAAATTTTGACCAAAGCGTTTGCGTGGACGATGTTGCATGGGGTTCCTCACGTGCCTTTTTTATGGTGTAATTATACACCGATTTATACAGCTAGGGCGAGGCGGATTATTATTAGGTTTATTTGGGCTAAACAGGATGATTGACGATTACCTGACACTTTGTTTCGTTACTCATCGGCAAGACCAGTCGTTTCATGTCTATCAGCAGGTCATTTTAAACGCCATTCAAGGCGGCGTGACGTCGGTTCAATTGCGCGACAAAAATGCATCGCTTGTTGAGTTGCATGCCATGGCGTTGGCGTTAAAATCGCTGTTAACGCCGTTAAATATCCCACTGATCATCAATGATCATGTGGATATCGCACACGCTGTTGATGCGGCTGGGGTGCATCTTGGGCAAACCGATGGGCTTCCTGCCTTGGCACGTGCCATGCTTGGTCCTACGAAACGAATTGGGCTATCGATTGAAACGTTTGATGATCTGGCGCGTGCTAACAGCCTGACTTGCATTGATTACTTGGCCGCTAGTGCGGTTTTTCCAAGTCAAACTAAACGCAATTGTGCCACGATCTGGGGATTGGACGGTCTTCGAAAAATAAGTGCCGCATCCAAACACCCTGTGGTAGCGATTGGCGGAATTGAACTGAATAACATCAAGGAAACCATGGCGTGTGGGGTAGCTGGTGTCGCTGTTGTCGGGGCGATTCACCGTGCGTCTTGCCCTAAGCAAGCGGCCGCAGCGTTGATACACGCGATACGGGAGACACACCATGTTTGATCAATTAAGTGAGATAGTACATCGTTTACGCCAGGAGCGGCCGCTCATCCTGAACATCACCAATGCGGTCACCATGGATGTCGTGGCCAATGGTTTGCTCAGTGTGGGCGCGTCCCCCATCATGAGCCAGGCGCCTCAAGAAATCGAAGAGCTGGTGAATATAGCCTCTGCGGTGGTGATTAATCTAGGGACACTCTCAGACGACTTCATCGAGCTGGTCTTTCAAACGTGTCACGTTGCCAATGCATTGAATAAACCCATTATTTTTGATCCGGTGGGTGCTGGTGCGAGCCATTATCGCACATCGACGTGCAAACGGTTGTTGATGCAAATTGATGTGGCCATTGTGCGAGGCAATGCGAGTGAAATCATGGCGGTTGCAGGGGGGGGGACGGGCACCAAAGGCGTAGATAGTTCGGCGGAGACCCCCTCAGCCATGGCGTACGCTCAGGCCTTAGCGAACGCTCATGACGCCACGGTTGTCATGAGTGGTGCGGTCGATGTGATTGTTGATTCTCATCAGATGGAACAGGTTGACCGAGGGTCTGTGCTTATGCCGTTGATTACTGGAACAGGCTGTTTGCTGTCTGCTGTAGTGGCTGCATTTCATGCGGTTCATTCAAACCGTTTTGAGGCGGCACGATACGCCAGTTTATTTTATGCCGTGTGTGGTGAAATGGCGGCGCGACAAACAACAAGACCTGGCTCATTTAGAATGCATTTTTTAGATGCCCTTCATGCCCCTCTTTTCCGAGGTGATTATGAGCGTTAGTACCCCCCCCTGTGTGGTGACGTTTGCCGGAACAGATCCCTCTGGGGGAGCGGGTATTCAGGCTGATATCAAAGCGATTTCAGCTACGGGGTGTTATGCCGCATCCATTATTACCGCGTTGGTGGCTCAAAACACGGTGGGTGTGCAGGCTATTTTAGAGGTGCCGCCTGAATTTATTCGCCAGCAAATTGATTCAGTGTTCAGCGATCTAACTGTTCATGCGGTTAAGATTGGCATGTTGCACAAACAAGAAAACATGGATGTTATTGCGACGGCATTGAGTCAATTAGAGGTGAAACATGTGGTGTTTGATCCAGTGATGGTCGCAAAGAATGGCAGCCCACTGCTTGACCCGATGCTTATCCATTATTTAAAAACACGGATGTTTCCTCATTGCACGCTGATAACACCGAATCAGCCTGAAGCAGAAGCCTTGCTGAGTCGGCCGATTGAGACGTTATCGGACATGGCTTTGGCGGCAGAGACGTTAGGTGAAACGTATCATCTCAATGTTCTCGTGAAAGGGGGACATTTTAGTCAAGAGGACGCGTCAGATGTACTTTATATGCCCTCAGAAAAGGCGCATCATTGGTTTCATGCGGGGCGAATTCACACGAAGAACACCCATGGCACGGGGTGTACGCTTTCCTCAGCAATCGCATCCTACCTTGCTCAGGGGTACAGATTAACAGACGCTATCCAGCACGCGAAACGGTACTTAACGCGCGCGATTCAAGCCGCAAGCATGCAACACATCGGTCATGGGTTTGGGCCGGTGGATCACTTTTATTTTTTAGACCGAACAGGGTGTGCCTATGAAGAACAGTAAATTATTTGAAGAAATGCTCCAGGAGTCGGAATCAGTGAAGAACAGTAAATTATTTGAAGAAATGCTCCAGGAGTCGGAATCAGTGTTTGTGGGCATGGAGCAAAGTGCCTTTTACACGACCTTGGTGGCAGGTACGTTATCGTCCAGCGTTCGTCAATCATTTATAGAGCAAGATCAGCGGTATTTACGTAAATATACCGAAGCAGTGCGTGAGGTGGCCACGCGATTGAGTAGCACGGCGTATTATAACTATTATGAAAAAGAGTCGCTGCATTTGACGCAATTTGCGCTGAGATTGGATGCCTATGTCGAATTTCTTCAAACGACAGGAACCCTTTTTCAACCTCGCATTGTGGTGAGTGGCGTGATCGTTGATTACACGAGGCATCTTTATGTGACAACGAAGCATGGATCGATTGAAGCAGCGCTCGCGTGTCTTACGCCTTGCTTGTATATCTATCATCGTCGCTTAGGTGAAAAGATGAAGGCTCTAGGTTGTGCCGCGGATCATCCCGATCGCACGTTGCTTGAGTCGTTTTTTGATCCTGAATTTGTTTCGGACGCGCTCGCGTTGGAGACGATGCTCAATGCATCCACAACACGGATTGATTCAACGTCTGATCATGGGTCTGAAGTGAAGACGGCGTTTGCACGATCAGCGAGATTTGAGCTGGCATTTTTTGAGTACCTCGCATCGTCAACGCCTGAGGCCGTTGATAAATCAGTACACGTTGCGTCTCTATAACATGCTTTTTTCTTTACTCGAGCTTCGTCGCCGCATCCTACAGGTTAGTTTGTTCTTGCTTGCTTGGTTTGTGTTGTTCTTTTGTTTGAGCTCGGAACTTTTTCATCTCCTTGTGGCGCCATTAATGCGTGCACTTCCAGCACAAGATTCACTCATTGCTACTCAGATAACCGCTCCGGTTTTAACGCCAATCCGTCTTGCACTGGATGCGGCACTGTTATGCACGGCACCGTTTGCACTGTTCCATGTGTGGAAATTTGTGTCGCCTGGGCTTTATCATGGCGAGCGGGTGGGTTTGCAATGGCTGCTCGCGGGGAGCCTTACGCTGTTTGGCGTGGGTGTTTTATTTTGCTTTTATAGCGTCTTACCGTTCATGTTCCGTCTCTTTTCTTATGCCCGTCCCCCAGGTGTTCGTTTTATGCCAGACATGACGTGCACCGTGGATTTCATCCTCCACATGCTGCTTCTGTTTGGACTTTGTTTTCAATTGCCCTTGGTGTGCGTGGTGTTGGTTCGGTTTGGGTTGCTGACGGTGGCGACATTGACCACGCTGCGACCCTATGTGATTGTCATCGCGTTTATCGTGGGGATGCTCTTGACCCCGCCCGATGTGTTGTCGCAACTGATGCTGGCGATACCGCTGTGTTTGCTTTATGAAGTGGGGATTTTGCTCAGCAGGTAAGAATAAAAAAAAACAAACCTATTGGTTTGATTCAATTTTTTTGAAAAACAGCCTCACCGCTGAGGTTTGGCCTAATTCGGGTCATAACGCTTATCTGCTGCTGCGGCTTTTTTTTTATTTTCTTCTAATTGATACAAATCCAATTGGTCTTGCCAAAAACGTTGCGCGTGTTGTTTGTAACGCTGGATAGCACGCAATCCTTTGGCGAGATGATGCGCCAACATGGGCCACTTGCTTGGCTTAAAAACGAGCACCGTAATCAAGAGGATAAGTAGGATTTCGCCGGTGCTCATGACGGTTTATCGTCATCATCATTCAAGGCTCGACGAAATTGTTTTATCGCGTGCCCGAGATCAGTGCCCAGGGTTTTGAGCTTGTTCGCGCCAAATAGCGCGATGATGATGAGGAAAATCAGTAACAATGACAATGGACTGATGCCGCTTAATCCCATGTTAACTCCTGAGTATATGCCAATGGATGAGGCCGCCGACAAGCAGTAAGCTGGTTAAAAGTCCGACGCTTAAGCCTCGCCAAAATCCATATGGGGTGGTTGAATGAGAAACAGGTGTGCTTTTTTGATCCAGTAGTTCCAGGCGTTTCGCTCGACTTAACAGCAAGACTTCGTTCAATAAGCGCGGCATGTGGGGTAGTTGCTCGACTAAAAAAGGAAGGTTACCGCGAAGGTGATTGAAAAATGCTTTAGGCCCGATTTGATCGCGCACCCATTGTTCAAGAAAGGGCTTAGCGGTTGCCCATAAATCGAGCTCCGGGTCGAGTTGACGGCCGAGGCCCTCAACCGCCAGTAATGTCTTTTGGAGTAAGAGCAATTGGGGTTGAACTTCCATTTGAAATCGTCGCGCGACCTGAAATAATCTTAATACGACCAGCGCAAACGAAATATTTTTCAACGGTTGTTCAAAAATAGGTTCGCATACGGTGCGAATGGCGCTTTCAAATTCATCAATGCGTGTGTTGCGGGAAACCCAGCCTGACTCGACGTGTAAGGTGGCCACACGGCGGTAATCGCGGTTAAAAAAGGCCAGTAAGTTTTCGGCAAGGTATCGCTTGTCACTGTCATCGAGCGTGCCCATGATGCCAAAATCAATGCAAATATACTGGGGGTTTTGAGGGTGGTGACGAGAGACAAAAATATTGCCTGGGTGCATGTCCGCGTGGAAAAAACAATCCCGAAACACTTGAGTGAAGAAAATCGTGACGCCACGTTCGGCTAATCGTTTGAGGTTGACACCGTGTGCATTTAACGCAGCGAGATCCGTCACGGGAATTCCATAAATTCGCTCCATGACGAACACATTGGCACGCACGTAGTCCCAATAGACCGTAGGGACATGGAGCAGGGGAGATTGTTTGAAATTTCGTTTTAATTGACTCGCGTTGGCTGCTTCTCGTTGTAAATCAAGCTCATCAAATAGCGTTTGTTCAAATTCACAGACGATTTCTTTGGGCTTAAAGCGCTTGCCATCCGGCCAGTATTTATCTGCTAAGGCTGCGATGCTATGCAAAATATTGAGATCTTGTGTGATTAATTTCCGTATGTTGGGACGCAGAATTTTAACCACCACATCTTCGCCACTGGTTAAGGTCGCCGCGTGAACTTGAGCGATGGAGGCAGAGGCTAACGGTGTCGCATCAAACTGGGCAAAGACGTCATAGGCTGAGCGCCCAAACGCTGATGCGATGATTTGCAGCGCTTGTTCACTTCTAAAAGGGGACACATTGTCTTGTAGTTTAGCGAGCTCTGCAGCGAGGTCCGGCGGTAAAATATCGGGTCGAGTGGAAAGTGCCTGTCCAAATTTGACAAAAATAGGACCTAACTCTTCTAACGTTTTACGAAGCGCTACTCCGCGGCTCAAGGTGTTTCGTCGAAACCAATTCCAAGGGTTTAAGTAGACGATGAACCGAAAAGGGCCGAATAATCGCAAGCTTACGATTACCTGATCCAGGCCATTTTGTGCAAGGATGGTGTTAATATGCAACAGTCGAATGATCTGCCTAAGGTGTTTCATGGCGAGCCAAATATTGGTTGATGTGGGCGTTGATGCGCTCGACACGAAGGGACAATGCATCGATGTCGTTGAAAAAATCGTTTACCTCTTCACGGGGAGGAAAGGCGTGCACCTCTTCTTGCAGGTATTCGGTGACATGATGTTTCATGGAGGTTTGAACCTGTTGCTTGAACGCAAGGCCTCGGCGAACAACGGCACCAATTTGATGAGCAACCACATCCCCAGTAAAATGAGCCAAATGCCCTTCCCAATCAATATCAATGCTATCAAACAGTTCTTTGACGGATTGTCCGAGCAGGACATTGCCGGATATTTTGATCTGATCATTAAACAACGAACGGACTTTAGAGGCGGGCAAGAGGCTTAAACGAATGAGGCCTAAGGGGCTGCTGTGAATGATGGTATCAGCCTGTCCTTCATACTGTGCTAGTAATTGAATGTCTTGATGCATAAAGCGTATAAAAAAATGGACCTGAAGGGGGCTGATGATGATTTCCAATACGTTGCCATGCAATGCTTCAATCTTCATCGGCATGGATGGGTCTAACCCCAGGGCGTGATTGATTGCCTTTTGTAAAGCGGATAATGAAAATTCCTTGATCATAGCGGTCTCAATATTTGTGGGCGATGTGCAGAGCAACAATCCCACCACTTAAATTATGGTAATGACAATCCTCAAAGCCTGCCTGTTCAATCATGGATTGTAATTCGTCTTGAGGGGGATGCATACGAATGGATTCAGCTAAGTATTGGTAACTGGCAGAATCTTGCGCAAAAACGTGCCCAAGCTTGGGCAAAACATGAAAGGAATAGTAATCATACAGCGGTTTTAACCCGGGAAGCGTTGGTGTGGAAAATTCAAGCACCAGAAGTTTAGCGCCTGGTTTACAGACACGATACATCGAACGCAGTGCGGCGGCTTTATCTGTGACATTACGAAGGCCAAACGCCATCATGATGCAATGAAAGTGATTATCGGCAAAGGGAAGGCATTCTGCATTGGCTTGTACATAATCAAGGTTGGCGTACAGGCCCTCATCAAACAGACGATCGCGGCCGACGGTTAACATGGCGGCATTGATGTCTGCAAGAATCACGTGACCTGTGGGTCCGACGCGTTGGCATAATAATCGCGTTAAATCCCCACTTCCTCCAGCAAGGTCAAGAACACATTGACCTGCACGAACCTGGCTGAGCAGCACCGCGAGGTGCTTCCAAAGGCGATGAATGCCGAAGGACATCAGATCGTTCATTAAATCATAACGTTTGGCCACCGAGTGAAACACCTCGGTCACTTTTTTTTCTTTGTCGTTCCATGCGACGGATTGAAAACCAAAGTGAGTCGTTTTTTCCGGAAGGGTCATGAGGTCTGCGTGTTCTCATTAGAATAGGGTGTATCTTAACGTATCTTATACGTGTAGTCATGTAATGGGTGGGCACGTTCTGTTTATCCCACCCTGCATCGCATTAGGATGGTTGAACCGGTGCGGTGCCAACATCCTCGGCTTCAGGATCGGGATCGTGCATGGTGTCGCCATCATCACCACTGCCATCTCCCAACGCATCAGGGGCATTTTGTGCCGGATGATTGGGTTGGGTCGCCGTTGGTGGTGTTGTCTCGGTGTTGTTGAATGTTGATGGATTGGGCTGAGCGGTCACCGGGGGTACCGCCGTGGTCGGGTTTGGGTTGGTGATCGGTGCGGGAGGGGCTTTTGGTCTGCCCACGGGCTGTTGTGTGGAGCCATAGGGGTTTGCATCAGATGCGTCAGGATCTTCCGCAAAGGTCTCAGGAGGATTGGCTGCATCTGAGGGGGAGTTGTAGTCATCAGCGTAGACGAAAGAAGACATGCCTCCCAGAACGAGGAGCAGTGAGAGTGTTATTTTTTTCACGGTTGTGCCTTATGAATCAGAGTGCTTGTCTTATTGATATAGTTGATCGGTGATTGTTCGTCAAGTGATGTTGGAGAGCTCGGAATTTATTTGAGAAGCAATTGTTGGCAGGCGTTGAGGTAATGTGTTTCATCTGGCATGGTTTGATGTCGTTGGGCGAGCCACAAACACTCCGCAAGGCATTCCATGATCAGGTGCTCCGCTGCTTTGGCGCAGGATTGGCTTAACGTTAATTGATCAAAGACGGCGGTCATGCCTAACGGTCGATTGGTTGCGATGTGTTCACGTATGGCTAAATGCAGGCCCATGTGCAAAAACGGATTGGTTTCCCCGAGCTCGGGGAAATAAACGTGATCGGGGTGTTCTGGAATTTCGTCTAACATCGCCTGGTATTCAGGGTGATCGAGAATGACAAGAACGATCTGCTGCTCCAGAGGGAGCAGGGGTTGTTGTTGCTTGTATTTCGACCAACTGGTAAAAAACTGAAGGCGCACGTCAGGTACGCTGTTGCCGTAAAACATGTTCAGGATCCTTTGTTTGTGGTGATTAGTTTAACACATCCTTGTTTCTGTCCAGAAGTGCTTTAACCGCGGCGGTTGCTCCCAACGGGGGGAGGTGTGCTTTGCCGCCGGATAACGGCACGGGAACACGCGTGGTTCCTGGTGTGCTTAACGGAAGATTTTTTAAGCTGCGAACAGCAAAATAAGCGATGAGTTGTGCTTCCATGGCGCAGCTATTCCAGCCGGCTTCATCTGCCGTTTCTAGTGTCATCGTTAAACCAAACGTGGTTTTAAGTCGAGCGGCTAATTCACGTTTGATAACGGGGTTGTACCCGCCGCCGCCTGCGAGCACCCAATACGACGGGATTTGATGCGCATGCAAATCGAGCAAGCTTAAACTGCGCACGATGGCTTCGGCGGTAAAGGCTTCCAGTGTTGCACAGGCATCCGCTAATGACAGCGCATCTAACGCGGGGATAAGCACCAGGTCGCGGATATCCAATGATTTAGGGGGTCGCATGAGGAAATAAGAGGAGCCCTCTTTTGGTATGCTGTCATTAAACAGCGCGTCAATCACGCTTTCATGGATCATCCCGTGAAGGCCATGCTGGCCATCTTTGTCCATCGACTCGTGCCCTTGGGTGTGTTTTTTGATCAATGCATCGATCAGGCCATTCCCAGGCCCGGTATCAAATCCGATGAGCTGTTCGATGTGTTCGTTTAAAATAAGCGA
>CANISA010000031.1 GCA_947470005.1 Legionellaceae bacterium
CCGTAAACGAGGAAGAAAACGATTTTTCAGTTCTTCTATTTTTAAGGAGCGTTTCAGAACAATTGAGCGCGTGTTTGCTTGGGAAGACAAGTTCAAACGCTTAATCGTACGATTCGAACACATTAGCGCGCATCATTACTCGATGAAAACGATCGCTTACACCATGATAAATTTACGTCATTTCTGTAAGCCGTAACGCGGAAAGATACTTTCCAGTAGTTTAACTGCTATGGGCAGCGTGGCCTAGAATTTTCGTCGCCTGAAATAAAATAAACCAGCCTCAAATTAGCGCCATAAGTATCATTTTCCTCCTGCTGCGCATTAATGCCCTCCTTCTGACTTTTCGATCCCACGGACGCAATATTTTTTTATAAATGTTGTTCAATAACTAGCAACGACTTGTAACTTATTTATAATACAGGAAAATAAGCTAAACAGACAGCCAGCCACATGATAAATCCATACATCGCGTTGGTAGAAAAAGCCTGTAGATAAGCCGTCTCAGTTGGGTGGTGAATTAAGCGTTGCTGATAAACGAATATGAGAAGGCCAAGGAACCAAGCAATATAAAACAAGCGGGGTAAATGTTGTGTCCACGCAATGACAAGCCAGAGCCCATGCGCTATTCCCTGCAAAAGTAAGATGAAGATCTGTCCATATTTTCCAAAGAGAATCGCCGTTGATTTTACCCCAATACGTAAGTCATCGGCGCGGTCAGCCATGGCATATTGGGTGTCGTAGGCGACGATCCAAAAAAAATTGAGTGCTATCAAACATCCCATGGTTAGATCAGCATGTGCGCCTGATGCGGCGTAAGCCATGGGGATCCCCATTGAAAATGCAATCCCTAAGATCAGTTGAGGGGCCTCAAAAAAGCGTTTGCAGAAGGGGTAGAGAATGGTTATGGCGAGTGCGCCGAGGGCGTAATAAAAGCAGGCTTGGGGCAATTGAACCAGGATTGCAAAGGCGGCCAAGAGCAAGGCCGCGAGCAGTAAAAGAGCGTTTTGAATGCTGACCTCACCGGTGGTTAATGGGCGTTTTTCGGTCCGTTTGACGTGTTGGTCGACGTGCCTGTCGGCCATGTCATTGAGGACGCAACCGGCTGATCGCATTAAAAATGTGCCTAAGAAAAAATAAATGAGA
Source organism: Legionellaceae bacterium (assembly GCA_947470005.1). Classification (GTDB taxonomy): domain Bacteria; phylum Pseudomonadota; class Gammaproteobacteria; order Legionellales; family Legionellaceae; genus JAGVJT01. The sequence goes on from CANISA010000031.1 coordinate 1,144, forward strand.
TGTGGCGTGGGCGGCGTGCCCTGATTGGCAAGCCATAGGGCCCATGCCGTGGGGAACCACAGGAGCAACGTTCCGACGGGTTTATGAAAACGAATCAAGCGAAAGGTCGCACTTATGTTCACAGGCAGTATTTCCGTAGGCCGGGCAGGAAAATTTCAAGAAGGTAAAACGGAAAGGTGTCTCGTACGGAGAAGGTCGAGAGACGCGCCCATAACGGGATTTCGCCCTGATGCATGGAGTCGATTAAAAAATGGTATTCAACGCTGTCTTGATTAATGGGGTAGTGCTTCATGTGGACACGCTTGATGTTTGGATTATCCCAAATGAGCTCGCCTAACGCCTGAGTCTTCAAGCGTGAAAAGAGCAGGGCTTCCGCTTGGTAGGTGGGTAACGGGAGGATAGTACGTGCATACCAGCAGATGTCTGTTGATGCCCACATCAGAATCTCGCGATGAAGCGCGTGCTCATTTGCGTTGATACACAGTGCTCGTTTATCCCATGCATCAGGGGCGCTCCATTCATGCCGGAGGACGTCAAGTCGCACCTCTAGCGCCACCGCTTTGAGTTTATCGGTTAGAGAATCGTGATGGATAAGCCAGGGGAGTAACGTATTAGCAGGTTCGTGTGGATCCAGAGGTATCATATGCGTGTATCCTATCCGTTGAACTGGTACCCAAACCCGCGTACGGTTTTAATCCAGGGTTCTTCGTCCGAGTTATCACCGAGCTTGTTTCTTAAATTACTAATATGTACGTCAATGCTGCGATCGTAGGCTGTGAATTTCCGACCCAGCGCGTATTCCGTTAATTCCTCTTTTGAAAATGCTTGATGGGGTGATTTGATGAGAATTTCCACAATATTAAATTCAGTATTAGTTAACTCCAATATTTTTCCATGAAGGCTGATGAGGCGACTGCCACAATCAATGGTAATGCCATGATACTCAATCAACGCTCGATGAGGTGCAGGCAAGCCTGAGGTCCGTCGCAGGACAGCGCGCAATCGAGCGATTAACTCATCAGGGTTACAGGGCTTGAGTAAATAATCATCCGCACCTAAGTCAAGTCCAATCAAGCGGTCAATGTCATCTTCGCGCCCAGTCAGAAAGAGAACAGGCGTACTTGAGTGTTTACGAATGGCCTGCAAGACGTCAAAACCATGGCACGTTGGCAACATGACCTCCAAAATAATGGCATCAAATGATTGGTTTAATGCTATTTTGAGGCCGTGTTCGCCATCATGAGCACACCGTACGTCAAATCCTTCTGTCGTTAAATACTGAGATAAGAGAGGGGTGAGTGTTGTGTCATTATCAATTACTAACACCTGCTTATTCATGAAGAGAGGTCCTTTGAATGAGTCGCACGCTCATCGATGCATTCCAAGAGTTTAATTCGTCGTGCATCAGCATGAATGACTTTAAAGGCAAAGCCGTTGATATGGATTCGTTCTCCACGCTTGGGCAAATGGCCGAAAGCTGCCATCACGATGCCACCCACGGTGTCGTAGGAGGCATCACTAAACTGCCCTTGAAGGACCTCATTGAATTCGTCAATAGGTGTGTGGGCTTTTAAAATATAGCAATGATCGCCATGCGACTTGATGTAAGCCTCTTCGTCAATGTCAAATTCATCCTCAATATCACCAATGATTTGTTCAATGATGTCTTCCAAGGTTACAAATCCAGATACCGCACCGTACTCATCAACCACGATGGCCATGTGGTTACGGTTGACACGAAATTCACTGAGCAACATGTCAAGACGTTTACTTTCAGGGACAAACGTTGCCTGCCGAACAATATCGAGCAAGTCAAAATTCTCTGTATGGGTACCATGAAAGCGTAATAAATCTTTCGCGTGCAATGTTCCAATCACATCGTCTTTGTTGTCGCCGGTGACGGGAAAGCGTGAGTGTCCGGTCTCCGTGACGACATTGAGCACTTCTGGAAGGGTGTTGTTTTTAGAGATACAGGTCATTTGTTTTTTAGGCAACATAATGTCTCTGACCTTCATGTGAGCAAACAAGATAACACCTTCTATCATGCCCAATGTTTCTGCATTAATGAGAGAGCGCATATGTGCTTCTCGCAGCAGGTGGATTAAATCGTCTTTATTTTGAGGTTCAAGGTGTAAAAATTGTTTTAAACGGATGAACCACGAGTGCGTGTCGTCTTCTTTATTCAATCGAATGATCCTCTATCGCATAAGGGTTATCAAAACCGAGCTCAGCCAGCACCTTAATTTCAAGTGATTGCATGAGGGCTGTATCCTGCTCTTCCATGTGATCGTAACCTAATAAATGAAGCACACCATGGATGACAATGTGTGCCCAATGAGCAATCAGTGGTCTGTCGAGGGTAACACTTTCTTCTTCCAATACGGCAGGGCAAATGATTATATCCCCAAGGAAAGGGTGCTCGAGCATAATCTCACTCGGAAGATCCGATGGAAAAGAAAGAACATTGGTTGCTTTGTTTTGCTTCCGATAGGTTCTGTTTAAATCTGTGATTTCATCTTGTTCAACAAAGCGTAAGGTCAGCTCCGTCGTCTGTTGGTTTGGCGGAAGCACGAGCTGAACCCAGCGGGTCAACGTTTCGTCGGAAACGGGTATTTTTTTTTCACACGCGTGTTGGATGTCCAAGTGGTCGCTCATGTGCTGGCCTTGAGAAGCCATTCAATTTGATTTTTTAAGCTAATGGGCATGCCGGATAGTTCTTCAATCGCTTTGTCATCATAAATGGACGCGTCTGCACGTAAAATGGCGAGATCACGCGCTTGATGTAGCCAGGTGATTTGAGGAGCAAATAAATGCAGGATAGCTTCAACCCATTGATCTAATATCTGCCAATAAGGGTCATCGGTTAGGGTCATCTTAAACCGGTTAATAAACGAGTTAGCATGCTTCCCATCATACCATATTTCTGAGGAGACCCAGCGATTGACCGTAAATAAACGAATCGGTTCACCGCGTTGATTCATTCCGATAGCGACGAGATGAGTCATCGGGTTCTTCAAGTACTTGTCCCAATCAGGCAGTGGTGCAGGTTTAATGCGTTTTGGAATATGCGGGTAACGTAGAAAACAATGAAAATGACCTTGTTCGGTTCGCTCAAAATCTTCTCGATGGCAGTGATAGAAATATTGTGCGCCCGTGGTGTGGTCGATGCGATCGCCTTTGGGGTAGTGTGTCATATGGAGGTGTTGCTCTTGCTGTCGCAGGGTGTAGTGGAGAATGCTCTCCCCTTGCCGCTCCATCATTTGTTGTTGCGCGGTGAGTGCACATTTTGCATATCGCAATAGTTTTGATCGTCGTGATGCAGTCAAGACTGGCCATTCAAAAGGGGTATCGTTCAGCATAGAATCAGATCAATAAAGGGCGATCCAGAAGACTGGTCGCCCCGTGTTGGTGAGGGTTAATTAGCTACCTGTGCAACTAGAGGCGGCACAACTAGCAGCTGCACAACTAGCAGCTGCACAGCTAGCGCCTGCGCAACCATTGCAACCTTTACAGGCTGTACAGCCTGTACAGCCTGTACAACCTGTACAGGCTTTGCAACCTTGGCATGCCGAAGTTGAAGAGCCAGTGGTTGCATCAGCATAAGCAACTGGAACAATTAAAGCCGTTGAAAGCGTGGTCAGTAAGGCGGCAACTGCTAATGATGTCTTTTTCATGATTACTTTCCTTGTACACGTTTAATAAGAGGATTCGCCTAGAGTCTGTCGATTATGACGAGCATAATCAAATACTTTATATAACAGTCTCTTATTCAATCTTAGCAAAGAGATGGCGTAGATGCGATCTGATTCTTAAAAAATATCCTGAGACAAAAAAATCCTGAGATAGATGAAAATCGTATATAATGTAGGATACGTTTTCTTTTAGCGCGAGATTGATGATTGATCTGCATTGCCATAGCCATTTTTCTGATGGTCTCCTGAGCCCCGATCTGCTATTAGCCAAGGCGCTGGAGGCGGGCGTTCGCGTGTTGGCTCTGACGGATCACGACACGACAGCAGGCTTAACATCGTTGCATCTGGCAGCGATTGATTGCCCGATTCAGGTGATCAATGGCATTGAGCTTAGCGTACGTTGGAAGATGAATGATATTCATATTATTGGCTTAATGATTGATCCGCAACATGAAGATCTTGTCTCCTGTGTGCTTCAGCAAGAAGAGTCCCGGATCGCTCGAGCGAAGGAGATTGGAGCGTGCTTAGCCATTATCGGGGTTACGGATGCTTATCAAAAGGCGTGTGATTACGCGGGACATGAGCGAGTGGGCCGCCCTCATTTTGCTCACGTTCTGGTGGAGGAAGGTGTTGTCCCTGACATGAAACATGCGTTTCAGCGTTATCTTGTGCGAGGGCGACCTGCGTTCGTTCCGACCACGTGGTTGAGTTTGGAGGACGTGGTGGAGACGATCATCAAGGCAGGCGGCCAGGCCGTTATTGCACATCCACTCAAATATAAATTGACTCGTTCTAAGCTGCATGCGTTAATCAGAGCATTTAAAGACGCTGGCGGCGTTGGAATGGAAGCGGTTTCTGGACAAATGACCGCGCCGCAAGTGATGGAAGTGGTCGGGTTGTGCAGTCGGTTTGAATTGCTTGCTTCAACGGGATCAGATTATCATGGAGATAAGGTCTCACGCATAGGTTTAGGGCGGCAACTTCCCCTGCCGGCGGGTTGCACACCTATTTGGCATGAATGGGCTATTCATTGAGAGGGATCTTTAGGTTATGAGTCAGTTTTTTGCTATTCATCCGGATAATCCCCAGTCTCGCCTGCTTCGACAGGCGGCTAATATCGTTGCTGAGGGTGGCTTGATCGTTTATCCCACCGATTCGGGTTACGCATTGGGTTGTGCGCTGGGAAATAAATCCGCCTTAGAACGCATAAGGCGTTTACGTCAATTGGATAAAAACCATAACATGACATTGGTGTGTCGTGATCTTGCTGAGCTTGGCAAGTATGCACGGGTGACTAACCCTATTTTTCGCTTATTGAAAGCGTTTACGCCGGGTTCTTATACGTTCATTCTGAATGCAACAAACGATGTGCCACGTCTTATGCTTCACCCCAAACGAAAGACGCTGGGGTTACGTGTACCTGATCACGTGATCGCGTTGTCGTTGCTTGATTGTTTGGATGCTCCACTGATGAGTAGCACCTTGATTTTACCCGGAGCAAGCGTGCCATTAAGTGAACCTGAAGCGATCCGTGATTTGCTCGGTAATCAAACAGATTTGATTATTGACGGGGGAAACGGGGGGCATCAACCCACTACCGTGGTAGACTTAACGGGCGAATACCCGGTTGTTGTGCGTGTAGGAAAGGGTGATCCCGAACCGTTTAGGTAGATTTAAGATCGTTCGTATTGATAGAGGATTTAAATGTCAGCATTATTTGGCAGCAACAAACGCGTTGTTTCCGGTATGAGAGCCAGTGGTCGGTTGCACCTGGGACATTATCATGGTGTGTTAAAAAATTGGCTCAAGTTACAGCATCAGTACGATTGCTATTTTTTTGTGGCTGATTGGCACGCGCTAACCACGCATTATGATGAGCCCGATCGCATTGGTGGTCAGGTATGGGACATGCTGGTTGATTGGTTAGCCTGTGGTGTTAATCCAAGTCTTTCACGGTTGTTTATTCAGTCATGGGTGCCAGAGCACGCGGAATTGCATCTTTTGTTATCTATGATAACCCCAATGGGGTGGCTTGAGCGAGTGCCTACCTATAAAGATCAACAAGAAAAACTGCATGAAAAAGATTTATCAACCTACGGATTTTTAGGTTATCCTTTGTTGCAAAGTGCCGATATTTTACTTCATAAGGCTGATTTTGTGCCTGTTGGTGAAGATCAAGTCCCTCATATTGAATTGACCCGTGAAGTGGCCAGACGTTTTAATTATTTATATGGTCGTGGACCCAATTTTGAAGCCCAAGCGATTGAGTCGATTAAAAAAATGGGTAAGAAAAATGGTAAATTATACAGTCAATTGCGTACAGCATTTCAACAAGACGGATGTCATGACTCCCTTCACACAGCGCGTGCGCTGATAGAGTCTCAGCATAATTTATCAATGGGCGATAAAGAACGGTTGCTAGGCTACTTAGAAGGAATTGGTAAACTTATTTTGCCCGAGCCTCAGGTGTTGCTGACCCCTCAGGCTAAAATGCCGGGTTTAGATGGCCTCAAAATGTCAAAATCATATCAAAACACGATCAGTTTGCGTGAAGATCCATCGATTGTTGAGAAAAAAGTTCTAACCATGCAAACCGATCCTGCCCGCGTGAGACGAACTGATCCTGGCGAACCCGACAAGTGTCCTGTGTGGCAATTTCATAACGTTTATTCAGATGATTCAGTTAAAGCATGGGTTCAAAGCGGTTGTCGTACGGCTGCTATTGGTTGTGTTGATTGCAAGCGTCCTATTATTGATGCAATCAATAAAGAATTACACCCTATTCAAGAAGCCATCAAGGAGTATGAGGCGGATCTTGGCTCGGTAAGACGAATTGTGGCTGAAGGCAGTGAGCATGCTCGAGAAGAAGCCCAGAAAACATTAAGCGATGTGCGTGACGTAATGGGGTTGGATTATTGATGAGTAGTGAACGATTACAGAAAATATTAAGTCAAGCAGGCTTTGGCTCTCGACGAGAAATGGAACGCTGGATTGAGGCGGGTTATATTCACGTCAATGGAGCCGTGGCTAAACTGGGCCAGTCAGCGGGTCCAGATGATAAAATCAGTGTGAAGGGACGTCTTATTCCTAACCCGTTGAACATTGAATCTCAAACCAGAATATTACTTTATCACAAGCCCATTGGTGAAATTTCCAGCCGAAATGATCCTAAGTTTGGAAAGACAGTGTTTGATCGCTTGCCTCATTTGAAGCAAGGCCGTTGGGTGCAAGTGGGTCGTTTGGATCTGAACACCTCGGGCTTGCTTGTGTTTACTAACAATGGCGAGTTAGCCAATCGATTGATGCATCCCAAATATGAAATTGAGCGAGAGTATGCGTCTCGCGTTCATGGAGAAGTGGCGCCAGAGGCACTGACAGCACTTCTCCAAGGCGTGCAGTTAGACGATGGAATGGCCAAATTTAAACGATTGACGTTTCGTGGCGGAGAAGGAACCAACAGTTGGTATAACGTTGTGCTGGCTGAAGGTCGAAATCGTGAAGTACGGCGACTATGGAAATCGCAGGGCGTGGAAGTGAGTCGATTGATTCGTATACGCTACGGTGATTTTCATATGCCACGATCGCTGGCGCGAGGCAGGCACGTTGAATTATCACCGCAAGAAGTCGATGCCTTCGTTAACTCGTTACCCAGTTGATGTATGAGTAGACGACGCCAACATTTTCCTAGCCATTCGACAACGGCTACGATTGAAAAATTTAGTCATGATGCACGCGGAATTGCGCGTATCGATGGAAAAATTACGTTTATTGATGGTGCGTTGCCTGGCGAGACCGTCACGTTTCAATACACTCAGAAAAAAAAGGGATTTGACGAGGGGCGTCTGCTTTCCATTGTTTCCCCGTCGATTTTTCGTGTGGAGCCGCCGTGCCCTCATTATTCCATGTGCGGTGGCTGCTCATTGCAACACGTGGACCCAGACACTCAAATTCAGGTCAAACAGGAACAACTTTTGGATTTGTTGGCTCGCGTGGGTAAAACAGCGCCTCTTCGCGTATTACCTCCGTTGGTTGCTGACCGGTTGCACTATCGCAATAAAGCGCGTTTAAGTGTACGTTTTATTGAGAAAAATCAAACCGTCGTGGTTGGGTTTAGAGAGCGACATAAGCCTGAGTACATCACAGCAATGACTCAATGCCTGGTTTTAAATCAGCGTTTAGAGCCATTGATTCGCCAGTTACCGGCCTTCATTAAAACCATGGAGGCACCTGGTCAGATTCCACAGGTTGAAGTTGCGGTAGGGGATGACGAAGTCGCACTGATTGTGCGTCATCTATCTGTACTGAGCCTGGCTGATGAGGAGCGGCTTTGTGCCTTTGCAAAAATGACGTCTGTCCGTCTTTTTTTACAGTCTGGCGGCCCTGAAACCGTGCGCTTACTCTATCCTGAAGGGGCAAGTGAGTTTTTAACATATACGTTGCCTGAACAGAATCTATCGTTTCAATTTCATCCGACTGATTTTACGCAAGTGAATGCCGTACTTAATCAACGCATGGTGACTCAAGCACTCGAGTTATTAGCATTAGAACCTGATGATGTAGTGTTGGACTTGTTTTGTGGTTTGGGTAATTTTTCACTTCCGATGGCTAGGCAGTGTGAGCGTGTGATTGGCGTGGAAGGGTGTGAATCGATGGTGGAGCGGGCCCGCATGAATGCGTTGGCCAATGGATTGACCAACACCGTTTTTGAATGTGTTAATCTAGAGAATGAGGAAGAACTTCACTCACTGAACGCGTATCGAGCGCGTACAATGTTGATTGATCCCCCTCGTACGGGAGCACTCGCCCTGGTTAAGCAGATTCAACAGGTCAATCCAAAGCGTCTGCTTTATATTTCTTGCGATCCGGCAACTTTGGCGCGAGATACGGCCATTTTGGTGCATGAAAAAGGGTATCAGTTGTTGACTGCTGGGGTGATGGATATGTTCCCGCACACGGCGCATGTTGAGGCAATGGCCTTATTTCAAAAATAGAAGGATTGATAGGATGGTGAAGGTCAAGGCGGGCGCAGCACTATTACCTGATGGCAGCATCGATGTCACGCAGTGGTTACATCAGGTCGGTAGTAAAGGTTACTTCCAAGACATGGATAAGATCCGCAATGCCTGCGCATTAAGCCAATTGGCAGGCCAAGATCATGCGACGGAAACCGGTGAATCGTGTTTACAGCAGGGTTTGGCCATGGCCGACGTGTTGGCTGATTTGGAGGTTGATCAAGACACGTTGGCTGCGGCAATTATCTTTGAAAGTGTTCATTACGCCGAGTTATCCTTGGATGATGTGGAAGAGCAACTGGGCGCTCCTATCGCTCGGTTGGTTAAAGGCGTGAAAAAAATGAGCGCCATTTCTAATTTTCAGCTTCCCGATAAATTTCAACAAAACAAACATCAGCTCGACAATGTACGCAAAATGTTGCTTGCCATGGTGGATGATGTGCGCGTTGTCTTAATTAAGCTTGCCGAACGATTGTGTGTGCTGCGTACGTCTGTGCCAATGCCAGATGCGATGCGTCGACAAATTGCCACAGAAGCCATGGAAATTTACGCGCCGTTAGCCAACCGCTTAGGGATAGGGGCAATCAAATGGGAGATGGAAGATTTAGCGTTTCGTTATTTGCACCAGGATGAATACAAAGCGATCGCTTCAGGCTTGAAAGCGAAGCGTTTGGAGCGGGATAGTTATGTGGATTGTATTGTTAAAGAATTAAACCAGCATTTAAAACAGATGAGCATTGTGCATTTTGCAGTTTACGGACGATCGAAG
>CANISA010000032.1 GCA_947470005.1 Legionellaceae bacterium
CTTATTTTGTGATCGTGGGCAGCAGCAATGCCGTGAATTTAACAGACGGCCTGGATGGCTTGGCGATCATGCCCATTGTGATGGTGGCCGGCGCGTTGGGTGTGTTTGCGTACGTCTCGAGTAATGCGGTGTATGCGCATTATCTTTCTATTCCCTTCGTGCCGTACACCGGTGAGCTCACTATTTTTTGTTCGGCAATCCTTGGGGCGGGTCTTGGTTTTCTGTGGTACAACGCCTATCCCGCTCAAGTGTTTATGGGGGATGTCGGGTCTTTATCGTTAGGCGCGGCCTTGGGGTTGGTTGCTGTTGTTGTGCGCCAAGAATTGGTGTTGCTGATCGTGGGGGGGCTTTTTGTGATTGAAACCGTCTCCGTGATTTTGCAGGTGGGTTATTTTAAATACACAGGCGGCCGCCGATTGTTTCGGATGGCGCCGTTACATCATCATTTTGAGCTGAAAGGGTGGTCTGAGCCGAAAGTGATCGTGCGTTTTTGGATTATCACGGTGGTGTTTGTGCTGTGCGGTTTAGCGACGTTAAAACTTCGATAAAAACGACATCGCAGGAGATGGTTATGCAGAGAACGCTCACGTTGGTGGTGGGATTGGGAAAAACGGGCCAATCCATTGCACGGCATTTGCAACGACAGGATATCCCGTTTGTGGTGTTTGATACGCGAGCCGAGCCCCAGGGGCTGGCTGAGTTTCAGGCCATGTTCCCGGACGTGGCTGTTTTCTTGAACACGCTTCCTGCCGCACTCTATGAGAAACTCACGGGCATCATCAGTAGCCCTGGCGTGCCGCTGGAGGGTCCGCCATTTATCAAAGCGCGCGAATTAGGCTTGCCCATCATCGGCGATATTGAATGCTTCGCACGCATTGTCAGCGTACCGGTCGTGGCCATCACGGGGACCAATGGCAAATCAACCGTCACGAGCTTGGTGGGTGAGATGGCTAAAGCCGCGGGGCGTTGTGTGGCCGTTGCCGGTAACATCGGTACGCCGGTGCTTGATCGCTTGAATGATGGCGTGGATTATGACCTCTGGGTGTTGGAATTATCCAGTTTTCAGCTCGATCTGACCGATAGCTTAATTCCAGCTGCTGCAACGATTTTGAATGTGACGCCTGATCACCTGGATAGACACCACACGCTGGCTTCGTATTGGGCGGCCAAGCAACGCGTTTATCAAGGCGCGTTTGCGTGCTTATTAAATCGAGAGGATGAGCAAACACGCCCCGAACCTGCCTACGTAGGCAGCGACGCGCCCGTGGTGAAAAGCTATGGCTTGGATGAGCCGTTGGCTGATGACTGGGGCCTACAGCGCGACGTGCAGGGGGCGTATTATTTAGCGCGGGGAGCCGCACGCGTGTTGCCTGTGGAGTCCTTACGGCTGAAAGGTCGGCATAATTGGCTCAATGCATTGGCGGCGTGCGCTCTGGCTGAGGTCGTGGGCGTCCCTATCGACGTCATGAAAACGGTGTTAACTGAATTTTCGGGGCTGCCTCATCGCTGCCAGTGGGTGCGGTTGCTTCAGGATGTCGTGTGGATAAATGATTCGAAAGGCACCAATGTGGGGGCAACCCTGTCGGCGATTTCGGGAATAGGAGGTTCCATGCAAGGTAAAATTGTGTTGATTGCGGGGGGGCAAGGCAAGGGCGCGGATTTTACGTCGTTGCGTGAGGCGATGACCTCGTTTGTGCGATCAGTCATTGTGATTGGTGAAGACGCCAAAACGCTGGAGAAGGCCCTCAGCGGGCACGTACACATGACGCATGCTGAATCATTGGAAGCCGCGGTTAGCCTCGCGCAGACCCACGCGCACCCGGGAGATGTCGTGTTGCTCTCACCTGCGTGTGCGAGTTTGGATATGTTTCGTGATTTTAACCATCGTGGCGAGGTGTTTACCGCCGCGGTGGAGGCGCTGTGAGCCTAAGTGCCACCTATGAGAGTCGGCCACGCGCACGATCGTCACACCAAACGGTCGCACTGTATGATAAATGGCTGATAGCGGCTGTGATTGGGTTACTGCTCATGGGGTTGTTGATGGTGGCATCGAGTTCGGTGATGATCTCCACTAAATATTTTCATCAACCGTTCCATTTTTTAATTCGTCAGGTCTGTTATTTGTTTGTTGGATTTTTGGCGGCCATCATCGTCATGCGGGTCGACAGCAGCCTATGGGAAAAATGGAGTGTGCCCTTGCTGCTGGGGTGTTTGCTGATGCTCATTTTGGTCCTGGTTCCGGGCCTTGGCCGCGTGGTGAATGGGAGCCGACGTTGGCTCATGTTGGGTCCTCTAGGGATTCAAGTGTCGGAGCTTGCAAAAATCGCCATGATTTTTTATGTGTCTGGGTATTTGGTGCGAGAGAAACAGCGGGCCTCTCAAAGCATCGCAGGTTTTCTAAAGCCGATGATTGTGCTCGGACTGGTCGGGCTCTTGCTGTTGATGGAGCCTGATTTTGGCGCGACGGTGGTTATCACGGGCACGGTGATGGTCATGCTTTTTTTGACCGGGGTGAAACTGCGTTATTATTTTGGGTTGATGCTCCTTGTTGCGAGCAGCCTGGCGGTTTTGGCTATCTCTTCACCCTACCGCATGGTGCGTTTGACGGCTTTTTTGAATCCATGGGCGGACCAATTCAACAGCGGCTATCAGCTGACGCAGTCGCTCATTGCGTTTGGGCGTGGGGGCTGGATGGGGATGGGGCTCGGCAATAGTGTTCAAAAATTGCTTTATTTGCCCGAGGCTCACACTGATTTTGTGTTTGCCGTGCTTGCTGAAGAGCTTGGATTGGTGGGGATTCTGCTTGTTTTGTTGTTGTATAGTATACTGGTCGCACGGGGCTTGCTGGTTGCGTTTCGAGCGCACGAGCAGTCGCGGTTGTTTGCGTCGTATACAGCGTACGGAGTTACGTTTTGGTTAGGCCTGCAGGCAGCCATTAATATGGGGGTCAATGCGGGGTTACTGCCAACCAAAGGGTTGACCTTGCCGTTGTTGAGTTATGGTGGGGCCAGTTTGGTGGTTAATTGCATGGCCATTGCCTTGTTATTACGCATTGATCATGAAAATCGTTGGCAGTCGTTGGGTATGGGGCCATTGAATTCGTAAAAAGGGGGCATCGTGAGTCACGAAGAAACGTTTGTGTTACCAAGGATGGGGCGAGTAAACCGTATCCATTTTGTTGGTATTGGTGGTGCTGGCATGTGCGGTATTGCGGAGGTCTTGCATAACGAGGGCTATCACGTCACCGGCTCTGATTTAGGTGAAAGCCGCACGGTGTTGCATTTGCGAGCAGCAGGAATCACGGTGCACATTGGCCATCAGGCGGACCACATCGCGGGTTCGGATGTCGTGGTTCGATCAACCGCCATTGCGGAAGACAACCCTGAAATTACAGCGGCAAGATTGCAAATGATTCCCGTTATTCCTCGGGCGATGATGCTTGCGGAGTTGATGCGTTTTCGCCATGGCATAGCGATAGCAGGCACGCACGGCAAAACGACAACCACCAGTTTGGTGACTAGTTTATTGACGGAAGGCGGGCTTGATCCGAGCTTTGTGATTGGGGGGAAACTCACCAGCTGTGGGAGTAACGCGCAGCATGGAAAATCCACGTATTTTGTGGCGGAAGCGGACGAAAGCGATGCATCGTTCCTTTTTCTCAAGCCCATGATGGCCGTCGTGACAAACATTGATGCCGATCACATGCTCACTTATGATGATGATTTTGACAAACTTCGCGCTACGTTTGTTGAATTCTTACATCATTTGCCGTTTTATGGTTTAGCGGTAGTCTGTGTGGACGACCCTGAAGTGTGTCGTATTTTACCGTTGATAGAACGCCCAACGTTGACGTATGGCTTTGCGGATGAGGCGCATTATCGGGCGGTAGACTGGGCCCAGCAGGGGCTGTTGAGTACGTTTACGGTGTTGCGCCCAGCACCTCATCGGGCCTTGTCGATTCAATTTAAATGGCCTGGGCGTCACAACACGCTGAATGCGTTGGCCGCCATTGCCATTGCAACTGAATTAGGGGTGGATGACGACGCAATCGTTCGTGGTCTACTGGCCTTTCAAGGGGTTGGACGGCGTTTTCAAATCCTAGGGGAGCGCTGTTTTGCAGAAGGAACAGCCTTGGTCGTGGATGATTACGGCCATCATCCCCAGGAAATCCGCGCGACGATCGATGCGTTTCGAGCGGTGTGGCCGGACAAACGGTTGGTGCATGTGTTTCAACCGCATCGTTACACACGGACGGAGTCGTTGTTTCCCCAATTTGTTGAGGTGCTGGGCTTGGCTGATGAGTTACTGCTGTTTGATATTTATTCGGCAGGGGAGCCTGCGATTGCGGGGGTGAGCAGCGAGTCATTGGAGGCAGCATTGACTGCACGTGGAGCGTCGGTGGTTCTGGTCACAGAAAAAACGCTTCAAGCGCGATTAGATCACGTGGTGCGTGACGGCGATGTGATTCTCACCCAAGGTGCGGGCAGCATTGGGCAGTGGGCGAATCAGCTGATGCAACCCACGCGAGAAACGGTATGATTGCTGGTGTACGTGGGACACTTCATGTAAACGAGCCGCTGGCGCGTTACACGACGTGGCGTATCGGCGGCCTCGCGGAAAGACTCTATCAGCCGGCAGGGGTTGATGATCTGGCGATTTTTCTTCAGCATTGCCCTCTGGATGAGCCTTTATTGTGGCTTGGGCTGGGGAGTAATTCGCTTATTCGCGATGGCGGGGTCTCGGGTACGGTGATTTTGACACAAGGCTGTCTGAATGAGCTGGGGCTGGTTAGTGACGCATTGGTTCGCGTTGAAGCCGGCGTGTCGTGCGCTAAAATGGCGCGATTTACGGCACGCAATGGCTTGGTTGGCGGCGAATTTTGGGCGGGGATCCCGGGCACCATGGGCGGCGCATTGCGGATGAATGCGGGTTGTTTTGATGGTGAAACATGGGATTCTGTGATTGAAGTAGAGACCATGACGCGGGAAGGCGTTATTCGTCGGCGAAGCCCTGCGGAATTTGAAATTGCTTATCGGCATGTGGCGGGACTCGGTGAAGAATGGTTTATTGCCGCAACGTGTCGCTTGACACCCGGGGACAAAACGGCCTCCTTGGCGTGCATTAAAACGCTGCTGGACCATCGCGCCGCGACCCAGCCTACGAGTGAATACAATTGTGGATCTGTGTTTCGAAATCCGCCGAATGATTACGCGGCACGGTTGATTGAGTCGTGTGGGTTAAAAGGCTATGCCTTGGGCGGTGCGGTGGTGTCGCAAAAACATGCGAATTTTATTATTAATCAGGAAGGACGCGCGTCATCAAGCGATATCGAAGGATTGATTCACACCGTGCATGAAACGGTTTTAGCGCAAACAGGCGTTGATTTAATTCGTGAAGTTCATTTTCTTGGAGAAAACACCCATGCCTAATAAAATCCAGTTGGCGTTGCTTTATGGGGGGCGGTCGGGAGAGCATGAAATTTCGCTTCAATCGGCGGCGTCTGTTTTGGCGCATTTAGACCGAGAAAAATACGCAATAACACCCATTGGCATGGACAGAAACGGGTGTTTTTATGTGAATGATGCCGACGAATTATTGGCTTACCGGGATGCGCTTCCGGTGATGACGGCACACTCACGCCCGCTGCCCAGTTTGGTCGTGGATGGTCGATTAGCCGTGGATGCAGACGTCGTGTTTCCCGTGGTTCATGGCCCCTTGTATGAGGATGGCTCGTTTCAAGGCCTGCTTGAACTGGCGGGGGCGGCTTATGTTGGTTGCGATGTGTTGTCGTCCGCGCTGGGCATGGACAAAGACATGGCGCGGCGCATCGCGTGCGTGGATGGCTTGGAGTCGGCCCGTTACCGCTTGTTATCCTGGCACGCGAACCCGGCTGAAACCGCGCTTTTTTGTGAACAAACCGCGGCAGCGTTTGGTTGGCCACTCTTCGTGAAGCCTTGTTCATTGGGTTCCAGTGTCGGCATTCATAAAGCGCGAACTCTGCCTGAATTAGTAGACGCCGTGGCTGATGCAAGGCGGTATGATCAAGCTATTTTAGTCGAATCATTTGTTCAAGGCCGTGAAATTGAGCTCGCGGTATTGGAAAATGCCTCACCGGTAGCCCCGCCGCACGTGAGCATCCCGGGTGAAATTCAAGTGAAACACGAGGATGGATTTTATTCGTATGCGGCGAAATACATAGAGAGCGGTAAAACCCTGTTGCACATCCCTGCCGCACTGGATGACGACCTGGTGCATCGTTTACAGGGCTTCGCGGCAGCCATTTTTACCCGCCTTCGTTGTCGAGGCATGGCACGCGTGGATTTTTTTGTGAACGACGAAACAAAAAAAATAATTTTCAACGAAATCAACACATTGCCAGGTTTCACCGCGATCAGCATGTACCCTAAATTATGGGAAGCCAGCGGCCTATCCTACCCAAACCTGCTGGACAGGCTCATCGACCTGGCACAAATCCATCATCGCTGCCGCCAACAGCTCGTGACACAGTATCAATAGGTTTTTTTGCGCTCTGGAAATACTCAATTTGTTCAACTATAATTAGTTGAAACAGACAGAGGAGTTTGATCATGGCACTTACTATAAGCGAGGCGAGACAGAAGAAAGTTGATTATGAGAAAGAGCAACTCCAACTCAACGGGAATCCGTTTACAGAGGATATCGATAAAAAGATATTGAAGACAAAAATTAAGACAGTATACGTCGCATTAGATGTCGAAAGCCTGGCCCAGAGGGTAGCGAGCAACGCAGAAGCAGCGCTTGATGCAGCTGCTCAGGCAGAGCGCGAGGATGGACCTTCTCCAAAGACCACCGCGCTAAAAGCTGATGCAGAGAAAGCAAAAGCCCTGGCCGTCATAGCTTGGTCAGCGGTTGAGACGTCTTTGGCTGCCGCGGAAGAAGCGGACAAAGCAACGACAGACCAGGATGCGGAGAAGGCACTGAGTAATGGAATGGACGCCTGGGCGCAGGCATTCAACGCCAATAGTCAAGCTAAAATAAACCCTAGAAAGTCAGCAAGACAACTAGTGGTAGAGCAAGGCGTGAAGGATAAGCTTGATGAGAAATTTCAGAAACTTGACGCTGCCCTTCAAAAATATGAGGCCGACGTTAACGAGCGAGGCAAGCCAACGACGGAAGAAGCTGCCTTTATTAAGGCGGGAAAGGATAATCGTGAGGCGATGGCTGCCCTGATGACTGATCCTACATTTAAGACGGCAATTAAAAATAAAGAGTTCCAAAAAGGGTTTTCTGACACACTGGATGCATGCACACGCGTGGCGGAGAATCCAACAAAGATAACAGACGGGGATGCCAAGTTGTTGAAGGCGGTTGCTGAAGCGACAGAAAACAGCCCGTCATCCGGTTGGGCTAAGCTGGGTAATTGTTTAAAAAAAGTATTGATAGGCGCACTGTGCCTCGCGGCTATCGGCGCGCTTATTTATTTCTCGCCGATCATCATTCCCGCATTACTCATAACAATTCCCGCTTGGTTGGGTATTGGGGGCGCGGCAGGGGCCGCGGCAACCGCCGCCCCGTTTGCTCTTGCGGCGCAGGCGGGCTTGGTGACGGCAGCTACTGCGGTTTCAGGCGCGGCGCTAGCTGTTCCTGGGCTTATAGGTGCTGTTCCTGGGCTTATACATACTGGTGTGGCCGCCGTGGGGGGAACCAATGCTGCGATTGCGATCGGTAGCGCTGCTGCTGATGTTGTTGGTGGTTCTGGGATAGCTTATGGGGTTCATCGTTATAAGACAAAAGCGGACGCAGCGACGACAGCGGGGGTTAGTGTTTCGCTCAACGAGTCGCTTAATAAGTATAGTGCTGCCGTTGATGCGGTTAAGGCGTCGCCTAAGCTGCAGGATGAGACGACTAATACTAAAGGATTAGGTAATAAATAAGCGTAACATAGAGGTAGCTATTCAGAATGGTTACACAAAGACTACATAGAGGAAGCACGTGCATGGTGGCGAAGACAGGGCGGTTGCGTTTTTTTAGTGTGTTAATGTTTTTGGTTGCTTGTATGATCATGTTAGCCGGGCGCTTGCTTTATATGGTGTTGGCGGACGCGGTTCATTTTCCCATTAATACGGTTAAAATTTCGGCGAGTTATCAACATATTACACGACAACAATTAGAATCAGTGCTCTCTACGCATTTGAGTGATGGTTTTTTTGCGTTGTCTACCACCGCGCTGCGACAGGATCTGCTGGCACTGCCGTGGAGCCAGGACGTTGATGTTGAGCGTGTATGGCCTGATACGGTGAATATCACGCTGGTTGAGAAAGTCCCTGTTGCGGTTTGGAATGGCGAGTTGATGACGGAAGAGGGGGTTTTATTTCATCCAGGAAAAGAGACGGATGCGGCGATGGGCTTGCCGCAACTCACGGGACCGGCACGTCAACAACAAGACGTCTTACAAATTTATGAAAAATTGAGTAAGCTATTGTCAATGTATGGGTTAAGTGCTGGCTCGTTGCAGCTGAGAGAAAATCAGGCCTGGGAGCTTTCATTGACGAATGGGATTTTATTACGTCTAGGTAAGCGCGATCTTGAGTCGCGGGTACGCCGCTTTTGCAGGGCTTATCCCGCAGTCTTTGCAGATAAACCAGAACAGCTGTCGAGTGTTGATTTACGTTATGCACGGGGCATGGCCGTGCAATGGAAACAACCAACGGGAAGATAATGGCAAAAAAAACGGAAAAAAATATTATAACGGGGTTGGACATTGGGACCTCAAAAATTGTCGCCCTCGTTGGAGAAGTGACGCCCGCGGGGACGCTGGAAATCATCGGCATGGGGTGTCATCCGTCGCGTGGTTTAAAGCGGGGGGTGGTGGTTGATATTGAAGCCACCGTGCAATCGATTCAGCGCGCCGTGCAAGAAGCCGAATTGATGGCCGGTTGCGAAGTTCGATCGGTTTACACCGGCATTGCGGGCAGCCATATTCGAAGTTTAAATTCGCACGGCATCGTGGCGATTCGTGATCAGGAAGTCTCGCCGGCAGATGTTGAGCGTGTGTTGGACGCAGCGAAAGCCGTGGTTATTCCTGCTGATCAGAAAATCCTGCACGTGTTACCGCAGGAATTTATGATTGATAATCAAGGCAACATTCGAGAGCCGATTGGCATGGCGGGTGTTCGGCTTGAAGCGCGTGTTCACATAGTGACGGGGGCGGTGAGTGCTGCACAAAATATTGCAAAATGTGTGCGACGTTGTGGTCTTGAAGTCAATGACATTATTCTTGAGCAATTGGCCTCCAGTCACGCCGTCTTGACGCAAGATGAAAAAGATTTAGGCGTTTGTTTGATTGATATCGGCGGCGGCACGACGGATATCGCCATTTTTTCAGATGGGGCTATTCAGTACACGGCCGTTATTCCTATCGCCGGCGATCACGTCACCAATGACATTGCCATGGCGTTGCGAACCCCAACAAAAGCCGCAGAAGCCATCAAGCTGCAACATGGATATGCCATCCCAGAGCTTGCCAGTGCGGGCGAGATGATTGATGTCTCCAGTGTGAGTGATAGGCCAGGCCGAAAAATTTCGGTGAGGGCGTTGGCTGATGTGGTCTCTGCGCGTTATGAAGAGCTTTTTTCATTGGTTCGACACGAGTTGCGCCGAAGTGGTCTTGACGAGGTGTTGGCGGCGGGGATGGTTATCACCGGCGGCGCGTCCTCCATTCATGGTGCTATCGAACTGGCTGAAATGAGTTTTGAAATGCCTGTGCGCCTAGGTTTTGTGCCGTCGCTTCCAGGTTTGCCTGATGCAATGACGGGGCCCGCTTGGGCGACTGCTGTCGGCTTATTGCTGCATGGCTTTCAACAACAATACGAAGGAGGGTATAATGCCCCCTTATTGGGCCGGAGCGCGAGCGGGGTCTGGACACGAATGAGGCAATGGTTTAATGGGAATTTTTAAATTCCAGTTTAGCGTTAACTGAACTGAACCTAACGTCACCGAGAGAGGGATAGTCATGTTTGAACAAATCGAGAATCAGCCAGACAATGCTGTCATTATAGTTATTGGTGTCGGTGGGGGTGGTGGCAACGCGGTGGAGCACATGGTTGCTGAACACATTGATGGGGTTAAGTTTATTTGTGCAAACACCGATGCCCAGGCCCTGCGAAATTCCAGTGCTGAAATTTTGATTCAACTGGGCGATGAGCTGACCAAAGGGCTAGGCGCAGGAGCTAACCCACAAGTCGGTCGAGAAGCCGCAGAAGAAGACAGAGAGCGAATTAAACAGGTATTGCAAGGTGCGGACATGGTCTTTATCACCGCGGGCATGGGTGGAGGCACGGGGACGGGAGCGGCCCCGGTGGTGGCTGCCGTGGCGAAAGAGTTAGGGATTTTGACCGTTGCGGTCGTCACCAAGCCTTTTTCGTTTGAAGGCAAGCAGCGTGCATTGGCGGCGGAGGAAGGGATTCAACGCTTGGCTGAGCAGGTGGACTCGTTGATTACGATTCCTAATAATAAATTACTCAGTGTGCTCGGTAAAAATATCA
>CANISA010000033.1 GCA_947470005.1 Legionellaceae bacterium
AGATAAATCATCTGAAAGCAGAAGCACCAGTTGCGCTCTGCACTCATCCACGCTGTTGGAGGCGCTGTCCAACTTGCATTCTGTACCCGAGATCGCACAAGAGAACGAGAAACGAGCATCTGAATTTGTCGTTCAGACTGCTGACTCCAATCGAACAACAGATCTCTTAATGGTCAATGCTTTTGGGCAAAGAATGCTAGAGGATACAGCCTCGATAGATGTTCTAGATATTATATATATATATCTAGAACTATCATTAGAAGCACAAGAGAAATTAGTCAAGCTATGGCAACCGGATGAGATCCGCATGCTATTAGAAAAAATTCCTGATGAGCCGAATTTTCAAGAATTCAAACTAGCTTTAGAAAACAATCTGGATTCTACTTCCACTTTATGTCCTTAATTTACATTGTTGCGCCTATCGGTTCTTGGCCTCTCCCCAGCACGTCATCCTGAAATCGGTGTAGCCGCTTGAAGGATCTCCTGAATGTTTATAGCGGGCGGAAAATCCAGACCATTTTAACAAAAAATTAAGATATAATTTCTCGCTCAATTTCTGTTATCATTAAGCCACGGTACAGCCGGGGACGGCGATGACCGTGACGTGATTCCGGTATCCAGCTGAAGGGCCTGAGCCCCAGGCTACCCTGCGGACACCGGAGATGTGAGAGGACGGGGTCCTAACGGCCCCCCCCTTACTCAACAGCGTTGCGTCTTACTTCTCGCCATAAATATATTTGACTATATTATTGGCAACAGCTTTCACCGTTAATTTATCTGTTTCAAAACTCACGTCAGCCAATTCTTCATAATATGGCTCTCGCTCATCGCGCAAACTAACCAGTCGACCTTCTAGATCGTCCGTCTGTAACAGCGGGCGTTTGGTGTCCCGCTTGGTGCGCTCAAACTGCTGTTGCAGTGAGGTTTTTAGGTAAATCACCGTGCCACGTCCAGCCAAGGCATTTCGATTTTCAGGTGTCATCACAACACCACCACCGGTCGCAAGAACAATGTTGCTTTTTTGAGTTAACTCATCAATCACTTTTTGCTCTCGACGACGAAACCCTTCTTCCCCTTCAACATCAAATATCCAGGAAATATCAGCGCCTGCTCGTTCTTCAATCACTTCATCTGAATCGTAAAACTCCAATTTAATTTCTTTTGCCAAAGTACGGCCGATGGTGCTTTTTCCAGCCCCCATGGGCCCAATGAGAAATATATTTCGTACTTTAACGATGCTCATTTTTAATCACATACCCCTTCAACTTAAACATGGACCCCATGCGTATCCTCCGATCATCCAATGGAACAGATGTGTGAAAAACGCTAGCATGAGTTTTCTTCCTCCTGCATGCCCCGTGATCAATAGAGCAACCCCGACACACTCTTTTATAGCAGAGTCTGATATTAACGTAACTTACTAAAAATTGGAAATAATAACCCTGCTTTATCCTGTCTATCTGTTGATGCGCTTGCAGGCATTGGATCAATTCAATATATTCAAAGCAATCAGGTGATGTTCAACAGGGAGTTCATGATGAACAACGTAGAGGATCTCCTGCGTCCACTGGTCGCCAGTTATAGTACGCTATCAACCATAAAAACAAATGGAAATAAGAACAGTAAAAAAAATAAGCAGAGCCATGGCTATGGCCCGTTTGATACGTAATCACGGCCGCGGACCGTTTAATGCTTCGTTGATTTTTTCTGTAACCACTGCATAAACGCCTCATGCGAAACCAACTCTTCATCTGTTGCAAAATAGACGGGGGAGTTGCTTCTGAGTTGATCTGGCAAGGCTTCTGCCTTCGTCTGCACGTGCCGTGCTTCTGATGCATCGTCGCCAAACAAATCAATTTGCCCACCAGTCATAGCAAGGTAAACAAATGTTAATAATTCCGCATCCAACAGCGCGCCATGTAACTCACGATTGGCATTGTTAACGCCATAGCGTTTACATAATGCATCCAGGTTGTTTCGCTGCCCCGGGTGTTTTTGTCTGGCCAAAACCAAGGTGTCTAATACGTCGCAGTGCGCGTCAAGCGACTTTTGTCCTTTTACACGCGTTAATTCTGCATTTAAAAAACCCACATCAAACGGTGCGTTGTGGATAATAAGCTCCGCACCATCAATAAAATCAATTAATTTCTCAACAACTTGACTGAAAAGAGGCTTGTCTTGCAGGAACTTCGTACTCAGGCCATGGACTTTAAACGCCCCTTCGTCCACATCACGTTCAGGATTTAAATAAGTATGAAACTGATGGCCCGTGAGTCTCCGATTGACTAACTCCAAACAACCCACTTCAATCACCCGATGACCTAACGCAGGAGCAAGCCCTGTGGTTTCTGTATCCAATACAATTTGACGCATTGCTCATTTACTCCACACTGGATTGCAATAGCTCATCAATGGCTTGATTTGCTAGCGCATCTGCACGTTCATTCTCTGGATGACCCGAGTGGCCCTTGACCCAATGCCAACTGATTTGATGCTCTGTCGCGAGCGCATCTAATCGTTGCCACAAATCGATGTTTTTAACCGGTTGTTTGCTTGCGTTTCGCCATCCCTTTTTTTTCCATTGGGACAACCACGTCATCATCCCCAAGCGCAAGTACTGCGAATCAGTGTACAACTCAACCTCACAGGGACGGGTTAACACGGCTAATGCCTCAATCGCGGCCGTTAACTCCATGCGATTATTCGTCGTGTGAGCCTCGCTTCCACGCAGTGTTTTTTCAGTGCCATTCTGGCGTAGTAACGCGCCCCAACCCCCGGGGCCAGGATTACCTTTACACGCACCATCGGTGAATATTTCAATCGCCATCGGTCACTCGTCTAGACGCCTTATCAACCGAAAATTGTATCATGTTGTGAGGCAAACAAACACTATGATAGACTGTTTCTTCTGTCGAAAAAAAAGGTACCCTGTGAAAACAACACCCCATCAACACCCCCCTTCACTTGGGATTTTTTTCGCCACGGAAATGTGGGAACGCTATGGATTTTATGTCGTGCAAACACTGTTGGCACTCTACTTGGCCTTGCATTTCAAATGGCCGGACAAACAAGTGTATGCATTGGTTGGTTCATTTACCGCACTCACGTACATATCCCCCGTGGTGGGAGGATGGATTGCTGATCACTTAATAGGTCAAAAACGAAGCACACTACTGGGTGCTTTGTTTTTATTTATGAGCTATTTGCTCCTTAGTTTTAACGCGTCCGGGTGCACCTTGACCCTCTCTTTGGCCGGAATTGCCGTTGGGACGGGCCTACTTAAGTCTAATATTTCATCCCTTCTCGGCAACGAGTACCCCATCAATTCTCCCAGCCGAGAAAGTGGTTTTACGATCTTTTACATGGGGATAACAACTGGAATTATCTTAGGCACCACGCTTCCGAGCACCCTCAATGCTCATTTTGGTTGGTCCATGCCGTTTACTAGTGCAGCCTTAGGTATTTTAATTGCATTAACCGTGTTTTCGTGGGGCATCCATCGATACGCCATTCACGACTATCACCCTTATCAATATAACCTTAAAAAATCCATACAAGCCGCGTTGATGATCGTCGCCATGTGGTCAATGGCTTACCTCGTGTTGAATTGCCCAGCCTTGGCCAATGGCGCCTTTATCACGACCGTTGTTCTATCGCTGACCTACTTGCTTTATGCAGCGTATGCTGAACCACCACAGCAAGCAAGGCAAACACTCGCAATTGCCTTGCTGTGTATTATTTCAGTCATGTTTTGGGCGTTCTATTTTCAAATGTTCTTATCGCTGACCTTGTTTATTGTACGCGTTGTTAAACCAACCCTTGCAGGCATGCCTTTTCCTCCGCCGTATTACGTCGGTATGCAAAGCATTGGCATGATTGTGATTGGTTGCTTCTTAGCTCGTAAAAAATCCCACACCAATGCAAGTCAACAAGGCATCCGCTCAGGGAATAAATTTGTGCTCTCGATGGGCATGATGACCTTGGCTTACGGGTGCATTGCACTGGCGGCTCACCAAGACCTGAATTCAAGCAACCTTCTTTTACCCATCACAATTATTCCCGCCTACCTCTTGATCTCATTGGCTGAGTTATTGTTATCCCCTGTCGGGCTGTGTGCGGTGACCCTCTTGGCCAGTCGTAAAAAAGTCAGCACCATGATGGGGATTTTTTTCGTCTCACTCGGAATCGGTGGCTTTTTGTCAGGAAAACTCGCGGGATTAACCTCCACCCCACTTGGAGAGCCAGACCTTCTTATTCTCAAAGCACATTATGCGGCATCATTTACGTATTTACTGGAAATATTGTGCATCGCATTCATCGTCTCCGCAGGCTTGAATTACGCGATTAGACGCTTGATGACAGATCATAAATCATCGCTTACGGGAAGCAAGTAGTTTATAATGTCTATTAATATCATGAACCTAAACTATAGGAAAATATTGTGAAGAAAACAATCATAAAAACAGCAATCACTGCACTAACCTATTGCTCCATCGGGCATGCGGGTAACATGGGGCCTGTTTCCGCTCAAATGATCTCGAGCTCTATCCCTTTTGTTAATCTAGAGGGCTCTTACACGTGGAATCAATCGACTGCTTTTATCCTGAACAACCATTATCCTGATCAAGTGAATCAACCTTGGGGAGGACG
This sequence comes from Legionellaceae bacterium, assembly GCA_947470005.1. Lineage (GTDB taxonomy): Bacteria > Pseudomonadota > Gammaproteobacteria > Legionellales > Legionellaceae > JAGVJT01. The sequence continues at coordinate 4,651 of CANISA010000033.1, forward strand.
CCTTGCCGGTGGTTTTGTTCACCCCTTTTCTGAACGACTTCGTTTTAGTGGCGAATTTGGTGGGGGTTATTACGGCAGTGAAAAGATGAATATCCCGGTTCTTGATTGGAGTAGTCGACGATCAATTGATGGATATGACTTGCTGATGGGGGCTCTTTATAAAATTCATCAGGTTGATGTGTTTGGTCAGGTGGGTGCCATGGCTCAAAATTATCGCGTAAGCATCTCTAAAGACAATGCGAAGATCATGCCTGGAGGACTTCTCAATGGATTTACCACGATGAAACACAATGTCACACAAATCTTACCGGAGATTAAAACGGGAGCGATTTATAATCTAAATAATAATTGGGGTGTATCCCTTGCTTATATGCATGTTTTTGGCTCCAATATGCAGGGTGCGTTTACGAAGAGTGCAACGTCTGGTGGCATCACCATTAATGGTGAAAGCAATACACAAAATCCAACGCTTGACTCAATACTGTTCGGTCTCCGTTATAATATTGCGTGATGTTTGATGGTCGACAAGAAGTCCTAGCATGCTGGAAGAAATTAGCCTATATTCGTTGAACGGTGTGATTGACTTATTCATTGCTTAATCACATCTCGTTTTTATTAATCATATGACAGGAGTTTTTGATGAAATTACGTTTTGTAGCATTAGCCTTCCCCTTAATTTTCGCTTGTTCAGCTCTTTGTGCCGCATCTCCCGCCGTTCAAGGCGGCATCAGCTTTCAACAAGCATTAGACGCAGTTTCAAAAGCTGGTTATAAAAATATTCATAAGATTGAACGTGAGCATAATTATTATGAAGTTGAAGCGTTTGATGCCCAAGGAAAAGAAATTAAATTTAAAATAGATCCTATGACCGGCGCAATGACACCGATGACCGAAGGGAAGCATGGCAAAAAACATCATGCAAAACATCATGCAAAACATCATGCAAAACATCATGCAAGCACGAAAGTTGCTACCAAACCTGCTGCTTAATGCCGGCGTTTTTTTTGTGTAATGTTGTGTAATGCATTTTTTTTGTTACGCATGTGGTGAGTCGTCACTCATTCACACAGCCTATGCTGGTGAATGAGTGATATCAATGGCTGACTTGCTTCAAGTAAGTGGTGATTCTCTAAATCGCAAACACTCACCCAACGCAGGTCCTGTTGCGCTTCGCAGCAACGTGCTTCCCCTGTGTAATTGGACACATGATAAACCCACAAAGAAACCGTTCGCGTGGGATATTTGTGCGTGATGACCTCAATAAATGTGTGTTGAGTAATCGTAAGTCCTAACTCTTCTTGAATCTCCCTAATCAAGGCCGCACTTGCGGTCTCTCCTGACTCCAGTTTTCCTCCCGGAAATTCCCATAAGCCCCCCTGGGGGCTATGTAACGCCCGTTTGGTAATGAGAACCCGCTGTTTGCTATCCGTGATCACGGCAACAGCAACATGCAGCGTCTCTGTCATGCAATGCTTCCATGGCAGGCTTTGTATTTTTTCATGGACCCACACGGACAAGGGTCATTTCGGCCTACTTTTTTTTCATCACGCTGAAACGTGGCGGCCATAGGGATGCTAGCCTTGTCCAACGGCGGTGCCAGCAGATTTACATCTTCTGCATGAATCAATTGAAGGTGAGAGGCCTGTTCAGCGCGGCGCTGTGCCTCGATCGCTCCCACGTCATCAGGCGAGGCAATCTCGATGGAGAACAACAACTTGATGATCTCATATTTTAACTGATCCAACATCGTGGAAAATAACGTAAAGGCTTCTCTTTTATACTCTTGTTTTGGATCTTTTTGCGCATACCCGCGCAAATGAATCCCTTGACGCAAATGATCCATCGCCGCTAGATGCTCACGCCAATGATTATCCATGGTTTGCAAAATAACTGATTTCTCAAATTGAGCCAAAATATCTCGACCCAACTTTCCCCCTTTTTCTTCATAATAAGCCACACTCAGAGCATTGATTTGTTCTTTGATTTGCTCTGGTTGAATGGAATGATCCTGCTCAATCCATTGTTTGATGGGAATATCCAACTTAAAGTCATCCCGCAGCACACCGACAAGCGCTTCAACATCCCACTGATCTTCCAAACTTTGTTCTGGAATATAAAGATCAACCAATGTACCCATGATCTCTGTACGCATCAGATTGACTGAATCCAGTGGGTCGGTCATCCCAATGACCGACCCACGCTGCGCATAAATAACCTTTCGCTGCTCATTTGCTACGTTATCGTAAGTCAGCAGTTGTTTTCTCACATCAAAATGATGTCCCTCCAACTTTCGTTGGGCATTTTCAATTGCTTTGGTCACCAACGCATGCTCAATGGGCTCGCCAGGCTTCATACCCAAACGTCGCATGATGGATGCAACACGCTCAGAAGCAAAAATGCGCATCAAGCTATCATCTAACGATAAATAAAAGCGGCTGCTGCCCGGATCACCTTGACGCCCTGCTCGACCACGCAGCTGATTATCAATCCGTCGTGACTCATGACGCTCTGAACCAATGATTCGGAGGCCACCTGCGGCGATCACAGCATCGTGACGTGCTGTCCAGTCGGCTTTAGCGGAATCTCGTTCAGGCGCAGAGGCATCCGCAGGTAGATGCGCCAATTCAGCCGCCAAACTACCTCCTAGCACAATATCGGTCCCGCGACCTGCCATGTTGGTCGCAATCGTTACGGCACTTGGTCGACCTGCTTCAGCAATGATTTGCGCTTCTTTTTCGTGAAATTTAGCATTTAATACTTGGTGAGCAATGCCTGCTTTTTCCAATAAAAGACTGAGTTGCTCTGACGCCTCAATCGACGCCGTACCCACTAACACCGGTTGGGTACGTGCCACGCACGCGCGAACGTCTTCTATCACCGCTTGGTATTTATCAAGTTGAGTGAGGTAAACCAGATCAGGCGCATCCTCACGACACATGGTTCGATTGGTTGGAATAACAACCACCTCAAGATCATAAATTTCTTGGAACTCATACGCTTCTGTGTCTGCCGTTCCCGTCATTCCAGATAATTTATTGTACAATCTAAATAAATTTTGAAAGGTGATTGACGCCAACGTCTGGTTCTCATTTTGAATGGGAACGCCTTCTTTCGCCTCCACGGATTGATGCAACCCTTCGGACCACCGTCTTCCAGGCATGGTCCGGCCTGTGTGCTCATCAACGATAACCACTTGATTGTTTTGGATGATGTAATCCACATCTCGATGAAACATCACATTCGCTTTTAATGCAGCATTCACGTGGTGCATGAGAATAATATTGCTCGCATGATATAAGCTCTCTCCGGGCTCAAGTAAACCGGCTTCAATCAATCGCTCTTCGATGTGTTGATGCCCTGCTTCCGTCAAGTGCGCTTGTTTTTGTTTTTCATCAATCGTGTAGTCCCCTGGGCCTTCTGGGGTTTCTTGAATCACTAAGTGTGGAATGATTTCGTTGATCTTGATGTACAGTGCTGAACTGTCTTCTGCTGCCCCAGAAATAATTAATGGCGTTCGTGCTTCATCAATTAAAATAGAATCGACTTCATCCACGATTGCAAAATTAAGCGTGCGCTGCACTTTGTCGTCCAGACTAAACACCATGTTGTCGCGCAAATAATCAAATCCAAACTCATTGTTTGTGCCATAGACAATGTCAGCACGGTAAGCGGCCTGCTTTTCTGGGTGAGGCATATCAGGATAAATCACCCCGACAGTCAGTCCTAAAAATTCAAAAATAGGTCCAACCCACAAACTATCCCGTTTGGCTAAATACTCATTGACGGTCACAACGTGCACGCCATGGCCGCTGATGGCATTCAAATAGGCAGGCAAGGTTTCCGTTAGCGTCTTTCCCTCACCGGTGCGCATTTCAGCAATATTACCCTCGTGCATCACCATGCCACCCATCAACTGCACATCAAAATGCCGAAGGCCTAATGTCCGCACAGAGACTTCGCGCACCACAGCAAAGGCCTCAGGCAATAAGTCATCTAATGACGCTCCTGCTTCAACCCGTGCCCGAAATTCACCCGTTTTAGACGCCAGTTGTTCATCCGTGAGGGCTTTTAAACTGGGTTCAAATGCCAAGATAGCCTGAACTGTTTTTTCCATTCGTCGCAACGTACGCTCGTTACGGCTACCAAATATTTTCTTCATTAACGTGTTCAGCATGGCCCTGATAATCCCCGTATCCGCTTAAGCATCAAAGGTGACTAATTTACTCGAATTTAACAAGAAATACCATGCAGTAAGAATCCATCATGATTTAAAACACATGAATGAACGCACTTGGGCGTGTGCAAACGCTCGGCTGTCCTGATTTCATTCAAATAGTGAGCTATATTTAAATACATAGATTATATTTTATGTAATTGAGCACATATAATGCCATTAACCAGGTTCTTCCATCAACGCAAGGCGCTTCAGGGCGTCCTCAAACGCCACGATGTCCCCTAGCTGTTGAATAGCCATCACGCTTGCCTTCCATGCGCGAGCGCCGGGCAAACCATGCACAATATTTAAAATGGGCTTTAAAACAAAGGAAATAGGTTCGTTTTGAACCGACGTTGATTGGATATATTCCACGTAGGCTTGGAGCAGCACCGCGCGCGTGAGCAAAGCCGTTTCCGGGTACAACGCGTGGTGGATTTGGGCGATGGCGTATGGGTCTTGGCAGGCAAGACGGCCCAACATCACACCATCCACGTGAGACAGGTGGGTATGGATTGCATCGATGGCTTGAATATTACCGTTAATAACCACTGGAAGAGCGGGCAGCGTTTCTTTGATACGATACACGTAGTCATAATGCAGCGGTGGAATGGTGCGGTTTTGCTTCGGATTGAGCCCGCGCAACCACGCTTTTCGTGCATGAACAATTAATTTATCACAGCCAGCGTCCAGCAAGTGCCCAACAAACGACGCGAAGTAGTCGTAATGATCATCGTTATCAATGCCAATACGCGTTTTTGCTGTTACAGGGATAGATACCACCTGCTTCATGGCCGCGATGCACGCCGCCACGTGCGCTGGCTCTCGCATCATGCACGCACCAAATCGCCCGGCTTGAACACGATCGCTAGGGCAGCCTAGATTAAGATTAATTTCAGCGAACCCGCAGGCTTCAGCTTGCTTTGCCACATCAACCAAGCCCTTGAGCTCAGCGCCGCCGACTTGCAAGGCAAGCGATGGCAATTCAGTGGGATGATGCGCAAATGCACGCGTTGGATTATGATGCACCGCACCAATGGTTTGCATTTCGGTGTATAACAACGCCTGAGGCGCTAGAATACGCATAAACACACGGAAATGCGTGTACGTCCAATCGATCATGGGGGCTATTGCTAGCGGTGAGATTAACGCAGGAGAGGACATAACCATCGTCTGTTTATAATAAGGCAGGTATTGTACTCGATCGCCGTTGTTGTTTAAAATACTTCCTCTTTGAAAA